>JACDAK010000226.1 GCA_013695495.1 Blastocatellia bacterium
GAGACGCACTGCGAAATTGCCGTGGAGTTCTTGAAGCAGGGCGTGCACGTGTTGGTCGAAAAGCCGATCGCGTTGACGCTGGATGAGGCGGACGAGATGATAGCCGCGGCGGAGGCCTCGGGCGCGAAGCTGATGGTCGGGCAGTTGGAGCGGTTCAATCCGGCTATGGTGGCACTGCGGCCGCATGTTACGGAACCTTTGTATTTTGAGATCCACCGTGTGTCGCCGTTTCCGAACAGGTCGCTGGATGTTGATGTTGTTTTGGACGTGATGATCCACGACCTGGATGCTATTCAATGGATGGTCGGCGAAGATGTGGCCGTGACCGGCGTGCACGCGGTCGGTATCCCAATTGTTTCGAACAAGGTGGACGCAGCCAATGCCCGTATAGAGTTTGAGAATGGTGCCGTGGCGAACATCACTGCCTCCCGGGTAGGGACCGAGAAGGTTCGCAAGACGAGGTTTTATCAGCCGCATGGGTATGTGGTGCTTGATTACGCAACGAAGTTCGCCTCGGTGACTTCTCTGGACCCCGACGCCGCTATTCCGCTGCTTGGCATCACTATCAATCGGCTTGAGGTGGGAGATACGGAACCTTTGCGGGCGGAGATCACAGCGTTTCTCGATTCCATCGATGCCGGCATTGAGCCGCCGGTCACCGGCTCGGACGGGCGGCGTGCCCTCGCCCTGGCTGTTGCCGTGTTGGAGAAGATCGATGCGCATATGAAAAATCTCCGAGTTAAGCCGACAAAGTCGGCGAGCACCTGACTGGAGCGGCAAGCATCCTTTCTTGCCAGTGCCGTTGCCAGATGAAAGTCGTTTGATAGGTACATTAGAACTCCTAAGCATTATGCATCCGTAATTAGCTATATCGAGGAGGATCCGGTGAAGGCGGGATTGTGTGAGGTGTCGGAGGAGTGGGAATTTAGCAGTGCGCGGTGGAGGCAAAGATGAACGAAGCGAGTGAATGGCAAGCAGGGATGCTTGCCGCTCCAGTCTCTGAGATGCTTCAGGCGCGGATCGATGCCGGGGACTTTCCTTCGGCTGTTTATCTTGTGGGGGAGAGGGGCGAGATTCGTTTTCAAGGTGCGGTGGGGAATGCGGTTGTTGAGCCTGAGGTTATAGCGGCTTCGAAGGAGACGAT
The DNA here is from genome assembly GCA_013695495.1 of Blastocatellia bacterium. Taxonomy (GTDB): domain Bacteria; phylum Acidobacteriota; class Blastocatellia; order Pyrinomonadales; family Pyrinomonadaceae; genus OLB17. Next base: position 1,145 of record JACDAK010000226.1, read on the forward strand.
CTACGACGTCGCAAGTTTGACGAAGGTGTTAGTGACATCGTTGCTGATCGCCAAGCTTGTTGAGCGCGGTGACGTGCGGGTTGATGAAGGTGTCGGCGAATTTCTTGGAGCACAAAAGCTTGGAGATAAAGCCGGCATTACTATTCAGCAGCTTTTGACGCATACTTCGGGGCTTATCGCGTGGCTTCCGTTTTACTTGTCTGAAGCGGCCGAAAGTGTCCTCGACCAGATAGCGGGTTCGCGGTTGGGCACGGCAGGTGAAGTTGTTTACAGTGATCTTAACTTTTTGCTGCTGGAGGAGGTCATTCGCACGGTTTATGGTGGGCGGACTGATGAGATCGCCGTGCGAGAGATCAATGAGCCGCTCGGTCTGTCTTCGACCTATTTCAACCCGCCGCTCGAGTTGAGGCAGCGTATTGCCGCGAGCGAGAAGGGGAACGAGTTTGAGCGGCAGACTTGTATTGAAAAGGGGTTCATTGAGCCGGACGAACTCTCTGACAAGTTCCGTAGCTATCAAATATGGGGCGAGGTTCACGACGGAAACGCGTGGGCATTAGGCGGGGCCGCAGGGCATGCGGGGCTGTTTTCGACGGCGGAGGAGGTGTTCAAGATCGCTCTGCAATTCCTAGCGGACACGACCACCTTGCTGAAACCTGAAACCTGTCAACTTTTTCGCACCAACTTCACGCCCGGCATCAGCGAGCATCGTTCTTACGGTTTTCAGCTTGCTTCTACGCCGGATTCTACCGCGGGCACGGTGATGGCACCGAAAAGCTTTGGCCACCTGGGATTTACCGGCACCAGCCTCTGGATAGACCCTTTAAAGGAGCGGGTTTTCATTCTGCTAACCAATCGCACTCACGCCCGTCCGATCCCGTTCACCAATATCAACTCGGTCAGACGCCGCTTTCACGACCTGGCGATCAGCGAACTTGAACAACTTTCGTAGCAACTAATATCTTAGTCGAATAATCATAGGGGTGCTTTCCCCAACATTTCGGCCGGAGAAATAGTTATGAAAAAGTTTGCGCTCGCACTGATGTGTCTGGCGGTGTTCGGGTTAGACGCTTTCGCACAGTCGAATCGTTCAACGCGCCCGCGTGTTGCTGCCACCCCGACCCCTACTCCTTCAATAATATACGATGATCAGCGGCCCTCATCGGACCGGCGTCCGCCCGTTTTGCAGGGCGACCCTAATTCGCGGCGCGCCAGCGACGATCCTGATATTGTAATGACGGACGACGATGACGACGGCGTTATCCGGGTCGACACGAATCTGGTTACGATGCCGGTGTCGGTATTGGACCGAAATGGAAGGTTTGTGGCGGGACTGCGGCAGCAGGATTTTAAGATCTTTGAGAACGGGGTGGAACAGAAGGTAGATTTCTTTCAGTCTGTCGAACAGCCGTTCACAGTCGTGCTCATGATCGACGTTAGCCCGTCGACCGCCTTTCAGATGGACCAGATCTACACGGCAGCGAGTGCCTTTGTAGATCAGCTTCGTCCAATGGACCGTGTGATGGTCGTGACATTCGACGAGCGGGTCCGAGTTCTGAGCAGGCCGACGAATGACCGATTTGCCCTGCACCATGCCATCAGACAGGCGCAGATCGGAAACGGCACGAGTCTCTACGGCGCTGTTGACCAAGTGATGCGCCGGGAACTTAGCCAGATAGAAGGACGCAAAGCGATCGTGCTTTTCACCGACGGTGTCGACACAACGTCGCGACGAGCAACTTACGACAGCACTATCCGTGAAGCCGAGGAAAACGACGTGCTTATCTACCCGATACGGTACGACACGCAGCGAGACGGGTTCGGCAGCGCCAATCGGCGTCGCGGACCGCCTATGAACCGATATCCCAGGGGGCAACCCGGCGGCCTTGGCGATGTGATCGGGATCATTCTGGGCGGCGGGCAATTTCCGCCGATGGGCGGCGGTGGCCCGATGGGCGGCGGCGGAACCTCGGCGAACGAGTATGAGGTTGGCCGTCAATACCTTGAGTCGCTTGCTTCAACGACCGGCGGCCGCCATTTCGAAGCCGACACGCTGCATAACCTCGACGCTGCGTTTTCAGGGATCGCAGAGGAACTGCGGCGACAGTATTCAGTCGGTTATTATCCGGAAAATCCCGGAAATCGCGGTGACCGCAAGCAGATCATGGTGCGTGTGATGCGGCCTAATCTCGTGGTGAGGGCAAAGACGAGCTACATAGTGGGCGGATCAAACCTCGCTGGACGTTAGATCACCGTGCCGTCAGGGATAACGGCACCCTTGGGAATAATAATTATCCCTTCGCGGATATAGAATGATTCGTCGTCGGCATCGTAATTTTCGATGCCGGCGGCGTTTATCAATTTAACGTTGCGGCCGATGCGAGCGTTCTTGTCGATGATCGCGCGGTTGATGATGGTATTTTCCCCGATGCCGATATTGTTCACGTCAGCCGACATGTTATCGCGGATCTCGTCGATAGATTCGAAGAAATCGGAGCCCATCAAGATCGAGTGCTCAATACGTACGCCGCGTTCAAGCCGGCTTCGAAGGCCGATAATGGAGTTGCGTGCGTAAACCCCGTTGAGAATGCAGCCTTCGCTGAGCAGCGAATGGCCGATGTCGCAATCGTGGAGCTTTGACGGCGGGAGATAGCGGCTGCGCGAATAGATCGGGGCGTCGGTGTTAAAGAAATTGAACTTGGGCAGAGGCGACGCGAGGTCGAGGTTCGCTTCATAAAAGGCGCGAATAGTTCCGATGTCCTCCCAATAATCAGAGAAAACGTGAGCTTGCACGTTGTAGGTTTCGATAGCTTTCGGGATTATTTCGCCGCCGAAGTCCATCGCTTCGTGCTGAGAGCTGAGAATCTCGAGAAGCCTCGCGTAATCGAAGACGTAGATGCCCATTGAGGCCAAAAACGGGCGGCGTGCAGCCTCTTCCGGGTCGAGGCCGAGTTCCGATGTATCGACACGCATTTGTTCAAGCGATTCGCCGGTGGGCTTTTCGCGGAATTCTACGATGCGGCCGTCCGAGTCGGTCTTTAAGATGCCGAATCCCTGAGCGTCTTCCGGCGTCGCCGGGATAACGGAGATCGTCACGTCGGCGTTGGTCGAGTAATGGCGGGCGAGAAACTTCCGGTAATCCATGCGATACAGATGATCGCCGGAGAGGATGAGCAGAGTTTTGACACGCCAGTCGCGAAGGTGGGGGAGGATCTGGCGGACGGCGTCTGCTGTGCCTTGAAACCAGCCCGGGCTATCGACTCGCTGCTCGGCGGCGAGGATCTCGACGAAACCGGTGGAGAAATTTGAAAAGCGGTATGTTTGCGAGATGTGGCGGTTTAATGATGCAGAATTATACTGCGTTAGAACAAATATCTGAGACACACTGGAATTGATGCAATTGGAGACCGGAACGTCGATCAGGCGATATTTGCCGCCTAGGGGGACGGCGGGTTTTGATCGGTCACGGGTGAGCGGATAGAGCCGCGAACCTGCACCGCCGCCAAGGATGACCGCAACAACATTTTGGTTTTGTGGCATAACGTGAATCCCAGAACTTGACGTTCAGGATAGCCGTAAAGTTAAACGGGTTCAAGCAGTTTAAGATCGAGCGGTAAACAGAGCGGGTCGAAATCGTCCGGCGGAGTGAATTGGGGCGGTTTTCGGCATATAATGTAACGGTGCGGTGCAACCCCGCCGATCAGATTCACCTTATCTATGTGGTACTGGACAAAAATTCTCTTTCTCATCCTGCTGGGCGCAATTGGGATCTGGCTGGCGTATGAGCTGATCACGTTTCCGAGCATTTCCAAGCTTAGAAGCGAGAACCCGGTTACGACCTCGATGATCGAGTATCGCATCAGCCAAGCCGCGGACGCCGGAAAAGAGCCGCGCAAGTATATGATCTGGACACCGATCGAGCAGATATCGCCGCACTTAGAGCGGGCGGTGCTTGCCGGCGAAGATTCTCGATTCTTCGAACACAACGGGTTTGATTGGGAAGCGATAGACAAGGCCTGGAACGAGGCGGTGCGAGAAGGCGAGAAGGAAGCGAAGGCTTCGGGCGACTATGACCCGAACAGCTGGATCCCGCCGATGCCTAGCTTTAGGCGAGGAGCCTCCACCGTTACGCAGCAGCTTTCAAAGAACCTGTACCTTTCAGAAGACCGGAACTTCCTGCGAAAAGGGCGCGAGGCGCTTTATACCTATTTCCTCGAGCGGGAGCTTTCAAAGAAGCGGATCCTGGAGATTTACCTCAACGTGATCGAATGGGGTGACGGGATCTATGGTGCCGAAGCGGCTTCGCGGCATTACTTTCGCAAGTCTGCATCAAACCTCACCCGCGAGGAGGCCGCTTATTTGGCGGCGATGATCCCCAGCCCCCTAAACGTCTTTAACCCCGACAAAAATAAAAAACGCGTCGTCAGGCGGCAACGTGTCCTGCTCAAATATATGAACGGGATCAAGCTGCGTTACTGACGCCATAAGCCTCAGCAAGCCTGCGGCGGGTCATCGCAACATTGCGGCGAGTCATCGCAACATTGCGGCGAGTCATCGCAACTCTGCGGCGAGTCATCGCAACGTTGCAACGAGTCACTGCAACATTGCAACGGGTCACTGCAACGTTGCAATGGGTCACTGCAACCTTGCAGAAAGTACTTGCACGCCGGCAGCGTGCTCGTTTTGTCAAAAATGACGTCCCGGTCGGCGTCTACTCGTCGCTGATGACCGTTGTAACCATGCCGTAACCGCAGCCGCAACCGCATTCGCTCCGGCAAGCGAAATAAAAAGCTCCGGCCACCGTGCGGCGTACCGGAGCTTTGTTATTTGGGCGTAAGTTAGCGGCCGACGATCCGCATTTCGTCAAGGATCCACCCGGCGTTGCCGAACTTTTCAGTGACGAAGAGGACGAACCGGATGTCGACAGAGATGGTTCGGTTGCGGGCGGGGTCGTAGAAGAAATCGTTGCCGAGCCCTTCGTAGTTGCCGTCGAAGGCCAGGCCGATCTGCTCGCCGGCACCGTTAAGGACGGGGCTGCCGGAGTTGCCGCCGATGATGTCGTTGTCGGAAATAAAGTTAACCACAACGCTGTCGCCGCTGCCGAACCGGCCGAAATCCTGAGCCGCCTGCAGGTCCTTCAGCTTCTGAGGCATATCGAACGGATTGAGGCCCGTGTCTTTTTCGATCATGCCTTTGATGGTTGTGAAGGGCGTGCGGTATTCCGCTTCGCGAGGGCTGTAGCCCTTGATGCTGCCGAACGTGAACCGCAGCGTGGAATTTGCGTCCGGATACGGCGTCGTGCCTTTCATCTCTGCCATCCCCTGTTGATATAGGAGACGGAGGCGATCGATCTGGGAAGCGAAGACTCCGGCACGTGCGTCGGCTTCCGCCCGGGCTTCGGCCATGGCACGAGCCACAGCTCTGACATCGTCGCGCTCGGGGCGATATTCCATTGTCTGCGGCCCGTAGAGTGCGAGGATGTTCTCGGCCGTCCAGTAATCGCCCTCGGCGACGGTTGAAGCGAACTCGGCCTCTGCCTTGCGACGTTCGGCTCCTGTTTTAGATCCGAAGAGATTATCGACGGCTTCGATCCTTTGACCTTCCGGAAGCTCGGCGAGGGCACGAAGGAAGAACTTGAGCATCTCACGTTCGTAAACCGGTTCGCGGTCTGCCATCACGCTTTTGATCTGTGCAAGCTTTGCAGGCCTGTCTGCATCGGCGAGCGGCTTGTCGTTTATAACGGCGAGAGTGATCAGGCCGAAAACCTTCATCATCTGCTCGGGGCTGCGGCGAACGACGGCGTCGCGAGCGGCGTACCTGTTAGACACGGCGGTAGCGGCTGCGATGTCACCGAGAACGCTGCCGTATTTCGCCTTGCGTGCGGGGTCAGCAGCGATCCATTTGGTGAACGCCTCTTCTTCTGCGCGGCGGCGTTCGGCGACGTTAGCACGCCTGATCCGCTGTGCACCGCCTTCGAACACCTTGCGCGAGTTGTCGAAATTGGCAATATCGGATTGAAGTGCGATGCGCTTCGCTTCGTTGCCTTCCCCGACGAGACGAAGAGCGTCCGAGCGTGCATCAAGCCACTGAGCGAGGAACGGGAAGAAGACGTCGCGTGCGTATTCGACCGACGACGATTCGCGGTAGCGCGTCGTGCCGCCGGGATAGCCAAGGACGAATACGAAATCATTTTCCTTGTGATCGCCGATATTCATCGTCAGGAAGCGCGTCGGTTTGTAGGGAACGTTGTTGGCGGAATATTCCGCGGCGGAACCGTCAGGGCCGACGTAGGCTCGCAGAAACGTAAAGTCGCCGGTGTGCCGCGTCCATTCGAAATTGTCCGGGTCACCACCGAAA
>JACDAK010000292.1 GCA_013695495.1 Blastocatellia bacterium
CCACGACTATCTGAACTTTGTTTTGATAGAAACCGCCGCCGTAACAATTTCCCTATCAACAGGACATTGCTACACGAAGTCGGGCATGTTATGGATCAGGTTTATCGCTGCTGGGCATTGTTAGCGCCTGAACATCAGCGGACACTTCAACAAGAAATTCGCATACCGCCAGAGGGTAGAACCCATGGCATAGGTGAGTACTATGCAATAGCCTATCAAACCGGATTGATGGGCGGTGCCTCAGAAGCCGTCAGAACGGCTGTACTTTCAAGGACGGCTTTTTCAGGCGTTGACCTTGTCCATACTTGATCTAAGGATGAATAGACTTGCATATTGCCCCGAAGGCGCGTGAAGATAACGGCGGCATCGGACAAGTTATTGGACGCGAGGCTCATAAGCTACCTTCTTATAAAGTTGCGTGTTTTCGCGCCCGCGTCAATGCCGCCGTTAGATAGACCGTACTTAACTAGAACTTTTCGTTAAAGCTCACATCACCAGCCACCGCAACCTGATAAGCCGAGACGCGGCGCTCGAAGAAGTTTGTTAGTTCTTGAACGTCCTGCAGGTCCATGAATGAGAACGGGTTTTTTGATTTGTAAACCTTTGGGATGCCGAGCATGGCGAGCCGCTGGTCGGCAATGAATTCGAGATACTGCTTCATATCGCCGACGGACAGACCTGCGACACCACCCGAGAGAATATCTTCTGCAAATTGCATTTCACATTCGACCGCTTCGTCGAGCATTAGCGCGATCTTACGTTCCATCTCAGCATCAAAGAGATCCGGCTCTTCTGCACGCACTTTCTCAACCACCTCATATGCAAAGTTCATATGACAGCTCTCGTCGCGGAAAACCCAGTTAGTTCCCGATGCAAGCCCGTGTAACAATCCCTTCGAACGAAGGAAGTAAACGTAAGCAAATGCGGCGAAGAAAAACAGACCTTCTATGCACGACGCAAAGCAGATAAGATTCAGCAAAAATCGGCGACGGTCGTCCTTTGATTCGAGCGACTGCAGATCGTTGATCGAATCAATCCATTTTAGACAGAACTCGCCTTTCTTACGGATCGACGGAATGTTCTCGATAGCCGCGAACGCCGCCTCTCGCTCCTTGTGCTCGGGGATATATGTGTCGAGCAGCGTCAGGTAAAACTGCACGTGCAATGCTTCTTCATACAATTGCCGCGAAAGGTACATCCGTGCCTCTGGAGCGTTGATATGCTTATAAAGATTCAGTACAAGATTATTCGAAACGATCGAATCTCCGGTCGCAAAAAACGCGACCAACCGGTTGATCAGATGTCGCTCCGCAGGCGTCATCTTCGCACGCAGGTCGGTCACATCCATTGAGAAATCTACTTCCTCAACGGTCCACGTGTTCTTGATCGCGTCGCGATACATGTCGTAAAAGTCCGGGTACTGCATTGGACGAAGCGTGAGGTTAAATCCTGGATCTAAGAGCATAGTCTACCTATCGAACGGAGTGATCGAACTGATGAAAATTTATCGGCGAATTCTACTGACATGCTTCGCAGGCGTCGGGGTTTTCGAGCGAGCAAGCCAGGACCTCCTCGTCGGAGTACGCCTTCACCTCTGATACCGGCGCGATGGCCGTCTTCTGCTGCCCCGCCTCGACATGATTGATCTTCGTCGCGGGCCGCGATCGGAGATAATAGGTCGTCTTGAGACCCTTTTGCCAGGCGTACATGTACATCGAAGAAAGCTTGCCGATCGACGGGCTCTCCATGAAGAGGTTGAGCGATGCGCTTTGATCGATGAAGGCCCCACGATCGGCAGCCATGTCGATAAGCGAACGCATCGGCACTTCCCACGCGGTGCGGTAGATCGCCCGCAGATCTGCCGGGATCTCCTCGATCTCCTGAATGGAACCCTCGGAAAGTTTAATCTTTCGGCGAACGTCTTCGTTCCACAGACCGATCGCTTTGAGCTCGCGGACGAGGTACTTATTGACCTGCACGAAATCGCCGGACAGCGTTTCGCGTTTGAATAGGTTCGACACCTGCGGTTCGATGCACTCGTAGCTGCCGGAAATCGCGGCGATCGTCGCGGTCGGGGCGATGGCGATCATTAGTGAATTTCGAAGGCCGTGTTTCTTGATCCTTTCACGAAGGGCATCCCATCGGGCGGAGTCTTCGGGAACTACGCCCCAGAGGTCGAACTGCAGTTTTCCTTCGGCGGCTCGCGTCTCAGGGAACGCTGGGTGGGCTCCTTTCACCTTTGCGAGGTCGGCGGATGCATCCAACGACGCGAAGTATATCTCTTCTTGGATCTTTGCGGATAGCTCGCGGGCTTCGTCAGAATCGAACGCCATCCGGAGCTGAAAGAACACGTCCTGTAGCCCCATAAGCCCAAGCCCGATGTTGCGCCAGCGACCGTTTGAGACGGCGGTTGAGGGGATCGCGTAGTAGTTAAGATCGATGACGCGGTCGAGTTGGCGAACTGCGAGCCGGACGTTTCGGCGGAGTTTATCGAAATCGAATTCGTCGTCCTTTATGTAACGAGCCGCGTTGATCGAGCCGAGATTGCAGACTGCGGTTTCGCCGTCGCTTGTTACCTCGATGATCTCGGTGCAAAGATTTGAGAGGTGAATGACGTTCTCGGGGCGTGCGGTTTGATTCGATTTTTTGTTGCTCGCGTCTTTGAAGGTCATCCAACCGTTGCCCGTCTGTGCGAGGGTACGCATCATTTTTGCGTATAGGTCGCGAGCTTTAACTTGCTTGGTGTAAAGGCCCTCGGTCTCGGCTTTGGTGTAGGCTTTTTCGAACTCATCGCCGTAGATGTCAGGAAAATGCGGGACGATCTTGGGATCGAAGAGCGACCACATCCCGTCGGCCTCTACGCGGCGCATAAACAGGTCCGAGACCCAATTAGCGGTGTTGAGATTGTAGGTGCGGCGGGCGTCGTCGCCAGTGTTGTCCCGGAGTTCGAGGAAATCTTCGATATCGGCGTGCCACGTTTCGAGGTAGACGCACGCCGCGCCTTTTCGCTTTCCGCCTTGGTTTACCGCCGCGACGGATGAGTCGAGCGTTTTTAGCCATGGAACGATGCCGTTGGAGTGGCCGTTTGTGCCGCGAATAAGCGAGCCTTGCGAGCGGACGCGGTGATAGGCGATGCCGATGCCGCCTGAGAATTTGGACAGCATTGCGACGTCGGAGTATTTCGCGTAGATGCTCTCAAGGCTATCCTGGGGCGAATCAAGCAGGAAGCAAGATGAAAGCTGTTCGTGCTTAGTGCCTGAATTAAAAAGGGTTGGGGT
>JACDAK010000002.1 GCA_013695495.1 Blastocatellia bacterium
CGGAACTGTTCGGCTACGAAAAAGGAGCTTTTACCGGAGCCGTGTCCGCGAAGGCCGGTCTTTTCGAGACATCGGGAGGAGGTACCCTCTTTTTCGACGAAATAGGAGAGCTGACGCTTGGCCTTCAGGCAAAGCTTCTGAAAGCGGTGGAAGAGAAACGGATACGCAGAGTCGGCGGCACTTACGAGCGGGAAATAGACGTTCGGATCGTGGCCGCTACATCTCGAGATCTGACTGAAATGGTACGGGATGGATCGTTCCGTCCGGACCTTTTCGACCGTCTTAATATACTGCAGCTTGAGACGATTCCGCTTCGCCGTCAAAAGGAAAGGATTCGGGTTCTATTCCTGCATCAGATGGAAGTCGAGCGACCATCGGTCGGAAGAGACGTGCCCTTTGTAATAGAGGAGGAGGCATTGCGTGAAATCGAACAGACCGAGTGGAGAGGTAACTATCGGGAGCTGCGAAATTTCGCTACCCGCCTCGCGGTCGAGGCGATGGACCTTCCGGTCATTACCATTGATGTAATTAGAAAAACTCTCAGACCAATTTGTTCACCAGGCGGAGCGGGGGCGGCAGTGAAGTTACCGGAACCCACATCGGACCGGTTAGCTAACGGGAACGAATCCGCCCGTCGCAACTTCATAACAGTCATACTCGATCCGGATACGGACGATTTGGATAGCGTGTATGTAAAGGCCGCAGCAACGTTTATCGAGCATGCGCTTAGACAAACAAACGGAAATCTACGACGGGCGGCGCGTTCGATGGGTACGACCCATTCAACCCTTTCACGAATCCTGAAAAAATACCACGAGCGGTCCGGTAATTCTCCCAATATACCTCAACAGAGTTTGGAACATCGCTCCCTGGCCTATTCCGCCGCCGCTTGACCTTATTCCTACCGGAGACTGATCACTCATTTTGGTTCGTGACATGTCACGGACCAATTTTGTCGCGTGCCGCGACAAGGCCGGCGACGGCTTAGCGCAATTTGGTAAGATCCCCGCAAAGAGAAACAGGCGGAAGGCAGTGGAGTGGAGTTAGAACACATATGGATATCTTAAATAGCGGCTCGTTCGTACCACTCGACAACCGGGAAAAGATCGAGCAGTTGATCTTCACCGCCAAGACCTTAGCGACCGAAGTTAGCCGAACGGACGGATTTCAAAGCGACGGTTCGACAAATCACCAGCTTGGGCTTGAGATGTGGAAGGGCGCGGAATACATGTGCCGGGCTCACGAGGAAGCGACCATCCGGAATCTCTTTCTGAGCAAGTTCCTCGAAAAACTTCGCGAGGTTGAAAGACAGAATGGAGTTCAGCACCGAACGGTTCAAACAGCCGTCCTCAGTGCTCCACCGGCCGCCCTGCCTGAGCCGATTCATTCGCAGGTCCAAACTCATACAAATCCTCTCTCCGTCCTGGTGCAGCCGCCTTCGCCAGAAGTCGTTACGGAACGGGAGCCGCAGGATGGTCGCGATGAATATCTTGGCGTTATTTCTGAGGATGCGGTAACTGAGATCGGACGCCCGTCGTATGCAGAGGAATGCGTGCCGGAAGGCGAAGCTGAAATCGTTGCGATGAAACATGGCGCGGCGACGGACGAGTTCATCGCTGCGTCGGCTAACATCGAAGAGTACGAAACTGCGATCGAAGCTACTTCCGTGGATTCGGAGCCGAAAGAATCTCAAGACCCGGTTGTAACCCAAGTCGACAACACCGAGATTTCAGAGGTCAAGGAGTCCGACACGGAGCCTGCGGTAGTGGAGCCAGATACTGCCGAACTGCCCACACCGGTCACCGCGGCCGGAATAGATTCGATAGTCCTGTCTGAAAAAGAGCCGTACGATTTCGACTCCTGCACAATCACGGCGGTGATTCAACTTCTACCTCAGAACAACCGTATTCGAAAATGCGTTGTAAGCGTAAAGTCGCATGATTTCGTTCCGCAAATCGCTATCTCCGATCTAAGGAACGGCGATATTAACGAAGATATAAAACGGTGTCTTGAGACAGCGATCGGACAATATCGGACGAATCTGCCGGTGCTTGCGGCCGAGCGAATTAAAAAGCAGAAACTGGCCAGCAAGAAGCGCACTTCGAAAGCCGAGGATAAGGTTACAAAGGTGGAATCCGTTTCCGGCGAAAAGGCAACGGTCGTTGCTCCAGTGCCTCCCTTACCTGAAAGCTCCGAAGCCACAAAGGATCAACAGAATCTCTTCGCTTCATAAACCTATGGAAAACGAAAAACAATTCACAAATGCCGAGCCGCAAACTGAAGACGCGTCCGCGACAGCTGCAGCCGAGAAGAAACCGGAAACTGCTGTTAACGATAATGCCGCAGTAACCGATCCGAAGGCTACGATAAAGATCGAAGGCCAGACCTTCGATCTTGACGCGGCCCTAGCGCAGGAAGATAACACCTTGAAGGTAGTGCTGCAGCCGCATTTCGCTTCTGTTGAGAACGCGAATATCACTCGCGAAGTGAAGGATGGAAAGCTTACCGTAACGATCGTCAAACGTGCTCAGCATAAAGGCGGATCATGAACGGCAAATCTCCGCTAGAAATACTCATCGATGAAAAGGAGCAGATCAATCCGGCGATCATTCTTGCCGACGAGTTGATGCGGAGAGCCGCCGCCGAACTCCTCAGTGTTGAGGACGTGGCGAAAGCCGAGAGAGTGCTGGAGATCGGTGCACGCGAGATCGAGGTGATCGACGTTCATCGAAAGGCCTTTCTGAAGTCTCAGCCTACACCACTATCGTACGTGCCTTACGGTTTCTAAGGCGCGGAATTCAGTTCGTATGAGCACCGATGCCACAATGCGGTCGTCCCGACTTTCCGGAAACGGAGGAACTATTGTTTCCTTTTCCGACAGACTGCTCAAGTCGCTTGAGTATTTAGGTTTCAAGGCCCGCTGCCATAACGCTGCGGCCGCGTGTGACACCGTAGCTCGCCTTCTTGCGGAACAGCAGAAATACGTTTTGTATAAAGAGCTCTTTCCGAAGGAATGGAAGGGATCAAAAGCCAGTTTCTACCGAGCGGGAAGTTACAAAAGATACAGCGAGCGAGTGAACGAGCTTTTCGAACTCGTCAACGAGAAGTGCTTTCCCTTTCTTGAGTATTGGCATGATGATCCCGAGACCGATTTCGAGAGGTTTGCTATTCCGCCGCTAAATTTTGATCTCTGCTGCGAGGAGATAGATTTTGACAACTTGCGCGTTAGCTACGTGGCTGGCCTGCTCTTTTATTTTCGCGATGAAGAGGTCTGGGACTTCTTCTCGCAGAAATACGATTTGTCAGCGCAAGACTTTCCGAAACTATCGAGATCGCCGCACCCGAATGTCTGGCTGGAAAAGCAACAAGCTAGAACCAAGCCATATAGGGATCTCATAAGGCTCGTGGATCATTCCACCGGTAATCCGTGGCTCGACCTCACCCATTGTGAATACCAGGAGTTGTTTGAATGGAATAAAGAGACCATTGAAATGCTTACGACAGCTCATCAAGATGCAGGAAAAGCATTTGCGAACCTGGAGAAGCTCGATGAACGAATAGACGAGAATCCCCGGAGGGTTCTTTCCGAGCTGATCTCGTTCTGGAACATTGGCCGTCTGCTTTCCTCGTAAAGGACATATCAGCATCACTTTATGCAAGAGTTATCCAGCATCCCGCCGGACGCCTCAGCCGCACTCTACTTTCTTCCCGGGCAGTATCTCTTTGCTAACTTTCAGGAAGGAATCTCAGCGATTAAGGCAATTTCGAGCGATCAGGTGGCCCGAGCTTTTAGCGGCGTCCATACTGACACTGGTTGGCTGGGCCGGCGCGTTCTCAGATACCGCGAAGCAGCGGATGGTAACGCTATTATCTCGTATGAACCGGCGTCGGTTCGAAACATTTACGTAGCTCTCCCAGGCGGAAATGTCCAACAACTAGTCATCCCGCTTCCTTCACTGATCTTGCTTGGACTAGGCCGAGACTATTATTTATGGGCGACCTCCGCTAGAAGTATCTCCGCGCGAACCCGGCTTGCTGTCGCCCCGCTGCCGAACATAGGGTCCGGCAAAATCTGTTTTGGGAAAAACGAGGTTCCCGAAACGCATCCTTCAACACTCCCTGAAGTATGGAAGCTAATATTTGCGACTCCCTTCAACGGCGATCATGCGGGAAGTCGATGCCAAACGGAGCCGGGTGACGTTCGAAATCTGCTGATCAAATTAGCGGCCGACAAAGTGACGAAGTTTCCGGCGCTTCAACTGATGACTTCGAGTACTACCGTTGAGGACGCCTGGGAAACGATCGTTGAGCGCCGAAGATACGATTCGCGTTTTTCTTAAGTTTTTTATGGATATCCAATCCGTTCAGCAACAGGCTCCGGTGACACAGCCTTTTATCTCAGCTGAGTTCATCGGACACAAGATCGCAAAGGAGAGGTGGGAACCGATAAACGCCATTCTCTACGAACATGTACTTGCCGGCAACGGAGTGATGCTTCGGGCACAACGGGACGAATTCTCGGTATCTATGCCCCTAAGCTGCCGAGAAATAAAAGGGCTTCCCGAAGTCTTCGTCGGTATCAAATGGCATCGGCCAAAAGTACCGACAAGGATTTGGGAAGAGATCGTTATGCACGCGAGAACCAGTCACAGTTTTTCGAGTTTCAAAGAGGAACTCTATCTGGTCTATTGGGACAAATCGCTAGAATTCTGGCAATGGCGTCCTGCAAGTCGCGACCGCACCTGGACTTCGACGATTGCTGACGACTCTCTCCCGGAATACGCCGAAGCCTGTATCGAGTTGCATACACACCCTCCCGAAGCCTTGAATTTCAGCAAGGCGGATGACCGGGACGAGTCCGGTAAGTTTCGGTTATTTGGCATCTTCATCGACGTGCACGACAACCCGAAGATCAGGTTTCGGTGCGGGATTTACGATCATCTCATCCAGATACCATTCTCGTGGATCGGCAGGCTTCCCAAAGGCATCGTCGATCTGAACGAGATCGAAGCCCTCCTTCAAATGATGCTGCCATGAAGATCGATCTTAGTTTCTCTCAAGCCGCCATCGTGATGCCTAGAGAATACAACAGTCTTCGGTTCATCATTGTCGGCGCAGGTGGAACCGGTTCTTACGTGGTCCCCGCTATTGCACGGTTGATCTACGAGTTGAAGCAGCAGCAGCACAAGCCGGTCGAGATGCTTGTGATTGATCCCGATGTTGTCGAGAACGGGAACATCCCGCGAAGCAACTTTTGTGCGGCTGAGATAGGAAGATTCAAGGCTCAGACACTTGCCGAAAGGATCACCATGGCTTGGGGAGTAGAGACTGAGTATTCGTGCGAAAGGTTCGATCCCGAAAAACATCTGAAACGTTCATCCGGCGATTACCGCAGTCTGCCTGTGATAGTGGGATGCGTGGACAACCATCTCGCACGGCGGGATATGCATCGGGCAATCGAAGAGTTTCGCGGATACGGAACGTCAGATGCGCCGAGCCTGTGGTGGATAGACGGAGGCAATGGCAGATCCTCGGGACAAGTCCTTCTTGGCTCGGATACAGAGAGGATGAAGCCGGAGCAGCATTTTACGGGAACAAGCATCTGCCGGTCGCTTCCGGCTCCCTCGCTGGTGCACCCCGATCTACTTGTAGATGAGGATGCGGCGTCACAGGTTACTCGCCTGCAAGATCTTTCCTGTCCCGATCGGATTCGACTCGGCGAGCAAAGCCTGAACATAAATCAGCGGGTTGCCGTCGAGATGAGCGAAATGCTCACAGCGATGTTCCTGACAAGATCGCTCAGGCGGTTCGCTACCTACTTCGATCTCGAAACCGGCACAAGTCGTTCGCTCTATTGCACGCCGGAACAGGTCGCCGCCGCAGTGCCAAATAAGAAATAGTCTTATGTCAAGACTTCTCCACAGTGCTCTCAGAAGTACCTTGCCCAAATTGCGCGAGCAGCAGCATTCCAAGGATCCGATGGTATATGCGGTCTTCTACTTTCCGCTCAGCGGGTGGAAGTGGTTTGTGACTGAGGGCGCAGCGAATGGTGACGATTTCCTCTTTTTCGGCTACGTGATCGGGTTCGAGGCGGAGCTTGGCTATTTCTCATGGAGCGAGCTCAAAAGTGTGAATATTGACGGTATCAGGGTCGAATCAGTGGAGAACTTCGAGCCAGCCGTTCTATCGGATTGCGTTTCGAGATTCACTTCGAATGAATAAAACAGGCTGTTGGCGGAAGGTGTGAAGATGGATATTCGTGAATACAAGCCGCTTGCCGATGGCACCGGCTCGCTATCTCAGCCGAACTCACTTGCCTCGTCAGTCCTGCAGAACGTATTCGGTCGCAATGGTGTGCTCGAAGTCGGTAAGTTGCCGGAGCTGGCGGCGATTTCGAACGGAAAGAGTGTTTCCGAGAGCCAGGCGCTGTCAGAACGCTCGGAGCCTTCCGAAAATGTGCTTCTAGGACAAGGTTCCTCACCATCGGACTTGGTTCGCAACGTTCTTAGGCGTCTGGATGAAAGAAAGGAACGGGCAGCCGTTGAACTCGGTATTGGAGCAAACGAAGTCGAGTCGCTCCCCTTCGATCTTTCGAAGCTTGAGAGCGAAGGGATCTTCATGAACATCGATTGTCGAGGTTTTGGGACACTCGTCCGGCAACTTGAATGGAAGACGCTGGGCGTCAGATTGCCCGACAACGCTGCTGTTCGGGTTAGTCCGCCCCGAGCCGGCTTGCTGCCGGATCTTTATCGAAACAAGCTGATGCGCGGAGCGGCACAGGCTCACAATGCTCTGACCAAATACGGCTTTCGCTTCACGCTTTGCGAGACTGTCTGGGGAACGAGCGAGTACAAGTGGATACCGTGGACGGCGTTCGAGCAGTTCGAGCAAGCCTACTTTCAGGCTTGTGAAACACTTTCGGCTGCGAAAGCTGAAGTCCTTGCGAAATACGAGGAGATACTCGCAGTTCTGCAGGACAGCTTTTACGAACTCGCCGAGGATTCGGCGGATCGCTTCCAGGCAACAACTGACGAGCCATTAGACAGAGCAGAATTTGTCAACGCGGTCGCGGCACAGGCGATAGGTATGGTTCCGACGCGACAGATGATCCGCGACGGGCTTGTGATAACGATGAAGCCGAAGGTGATGATTCTCGGCTCGGAGATGGTTGCCGAAAGAAATCTTACCCGTACGCTCTCACTCGAAATAGCAAAGGTTGACGCAGAGAGGACCACGCTGGAACTCGAAGTGGATGCGAGACGCCGTATCGAGCAGATGAAGGTGGATGAGGCCGCCGAGAACACTCGTCAGGAACGCGAGGTAAAAGAACGCATCCGCAATATGAAGATCGAGACGGCGCGGCGCGATGCCGATGAAGCCGTATCTCCGGTCAAAGAAGGGTTCGCCCAAATAACGGCAAAGCTGTTTGAGGCCGCCAACGAAATGGCCGAACGAATGAAGGACGCGAAGTTCGTTTCGGGATCGCTTGCAAAGCGTGCGAGGCAAATGTGCGAGTGGTATCAACTCATGAACTTCACCGGCGATACTTCGCTTGAAGACGTTTTGGGCAAGCTAGAAAATGCGGCGGGACGTGAGGTCAAGCAGCGGTCTCCCGAAGAGTTGCGGGCCGCCTTGGGCGAACTGCTCCGACGGACCTCCATGCAGTCCAAAAAGCTACTGGATGAGGATCGTCTCTCATCTCTCGAATTCTAATCTTCAGCTACCTTAACTTACTTAGGACTAAACATGGCAAATTTCGATTTGAGCAAGTATATCCCGGTCCATTCGCGCATATCCGAGTTCTACGACAAGTATCCGGGCGGACGCATCGTGACCGAATTGGTCCGACTCAACGAGGACAGCGGCTTTGTCTGTATTAAGGCGAGTGTGTTTCGCAACTGTGACGATGCTGAGCCGAGCGCGACCGGCCACGCCTTCGAGATCCGCGGTCAGGGGTACGTGAATACGACATCATTCATCGAAAACGGAGAAACGAGCGCGGTTGGCCGTGCTCTCGCAAATCTCGGCTTCAAGATCGAGAACGGAATTGCGTCACGAGAAGAAATGCAGAAGGTTGAACGAATGACCAGTCCCACTCCGCAAAATGGGAATAACGCAAGGCTCGTAACGCGATCTGTGTCCTGATCCGTAAGAATAAAATATGTTCGAAACAGAACCCGATGCCGAGAGCATCCGAAAATTCCTGCATGAACTGGACATCAGGATCAGGGCCCGCTATCCGCTTATCGCTATAAACACATACGAGGAGGATCGAGTCCGTGAGGCGCTGATCGACCTTGTTTTCCAGGAGCGGCACAAGGAGAAGCCGCTTTATTTTTGGAGCCGTCCGACCGGTCTTCAAAAAGTGGTCGACCCAAAGGACGGGCTGGAGCAGAATCCGGTTTCCGTTGGTGATACCGAAGACCCGGAAAGCGTTCTAGGATTCATTGGCGAGCAAAAGACAGGCATCTTTCTGCTTTGCGACTACGCTCCGTATATCTCGCCTTACGGCCAGGAAGATGCTCTGCTCGTTCGCAGGCTCCGG
>JACDAK010000240.1 GCA_013695495.1 Blastocatellia bacterium
TATCTGAAGAGCCTTGCGGCTATGCAAGACCGGGCCGCTCTGGCGCATCTTCGGCGTGGGCTCGGTCGGACGCCGGGTGAGTCGATGGAAATGTATCCGTATGTCGGACGGTTTATACGTGAACACACAAATGAATCGCACGACCGTGCCGTGTTCTTGACCTCCGCATTGTTTGCCGATTACCCGGACGCCGCTCAGAATGTGGGCGATCTCGGACGTTCTATCAGGTTGATCGCGGATAAATCCGACAGCATCGAACGCCGGTTCGTTGCTCTACTCGACGCCGAGGCGGATGACCTGCATTACTACCTTCGCCAAATGATCGGCTTATTGAGGGCCAACAGCATTGCCGTTAATTGGGAGCAACTTTTCAAGGACATCAGGGCATGGGGCAGCGAAATGCGCTTTGTGCAGAGAAACTGGGCACGTTCATTTTGGGGCAGTGCCGACACAAATAATATAGACCCGCAGGGAAAAGGAGAATAAATCGATGATCTTAGAGCTACACCTCATTCAAAATTTTGCACCGTCCAACCTCAACCGCAGCGACACGGGCTCGCCCAAGGACTGCATCTTCGGCGGCGTTAGGCGCGCGCGTATTTCTAGTCAGTGTTTTAAGCGTGCAATGCGGACGTATTTCAGAGAAAAATTTGAGCGGCCCGCTGATCTAGCCGAACGCTCCACGCGCCTGTTTGAGCATATTTCAGCGAAACTACAAGAGAAAGGTCATAGTCCCCAGGAATCACGAAGCACAGCTGAGGGCATTTTCTTATGCATCGACCTCAAGGCCTCAAGTAAGGACAAGGATAAGACGCAGTATTTAGTCTTTATGGGACGAGACGAGATTGACCGTATCGCCGCGGTAGCTGATGAGAACTTCGACCTGTTGAAGGACGGTAAACCGAATGATGCGACGAAAAAGACCATCAAGAAATTGCTAATGGATATTCTCGATGAAGGAAAAGCCGCCGACCTAGGTCTATTCGGTAGAATGCTTGCAAATCTGCCCGACCGGAATCGCGATGCGGCATCGCAGGTGGCTCACGCGATCTCGACACACAAGGTCGGGCTGGACTTCGATTTCTTCACGGCGGTTGACGACCTCAAGCCTGACGATACCGCCGGCAGCGATCATCTTGGCACCGTTGAATTCAATTCGGCGTGTTTTTATCGGTACGCGAATGTGAACGTCGATAAGCTGCGTGAAAATCTGCAAAACGACGAAGATCTGACCCGGGCAACCGTTGCGGCCTATATCCGTGCAGCGGTCGAGGCCTTACCGACCGGCAAGCAGAATTCGTTTGCGACGCACGAAAAGCCCTCGCTTGTTTACGCCGTGGTTCGCGATTCAGGAATGATGTCGCTAGCAAATGCTTTTGAAAAACCTGTCTTTGACCCGAAAGGCGGCGTGGTCGATGAATCGATCAAACGACTCGTGACCCATTACGGAAATGTCACTGGCGTTTACGGCGACAATGCTGCTTCACGAATTTTCACTACGACCGGCGATGCGGAGAATGCGAACGCTCTCGGCGATAACGCCCGCAGCTTCGACACGCTGGTTGACCGGACAATGTCCGCGCTGTTTAACGGCAAGGAGGCGTGAAAATGTCACATATACTTTTTATTCGCCTTGCCGGGCCGATGCAGTCGTGGGGCGTGATGTCACGCTTCTCGCGACGCGATACCGGCAAGGAACCCTCGAAATCAGGAGTGATCGGGCTGATCTGTGCGGCCTTGGGCATTTCGCGTGAGGACGATGAGCATCCGGATTTTCTAGAATTAACTAAAGCAAAGTTTGGCATTCGTGTTCTTCGCGGCGGTGTTTTGCAGAGCGATTACCACACGGCGCAGAACATCGCGATCGCGAACTCGGAGCGGCGGCAAGACGGCACCTACAAAACGAAAGGCACCGAGCTTTCGACCCGTTTTTATCTCGCTGACGCAGATTTTGTCGCTGCCATTGAAAGCGACGACCGCAAGCTGCTCGAACGCGTTCACACCGCGCTGAAAAATCCCGTGTGGCAGCTTTTTCTCGGCCGAAAAGCTTTCGTGCCGCACCTTCCACCTTACGTTAGAGACGAATTCGCCATCATCGCGGGAAGCGATCTCCATACGGCTCTCGGTGACGGTGGCGTCGTTGAACGTCTTTGCGAGGCCATGCCATACAAGGCCTTCGACAAGGATCAACGGCTCGTAATAGAGGACGAGAACGGCTCGGAGATACGTCAGGACGTGCCGCTCTCGTTTGCCGAACGGCGGTTCACTATTCGGCGTGTTAGGACAACATTTGCGAGAACAACAGGAGGTGAAAAAGGTGGATCTGTATCTTAGT
>JACDAK010000005.1 GCA_013695495.1 Blastocatellia bacterium
GGCTGGGCACACAGGAGTTCATCCGCTTGCGGATCGGGGTTCTCCCGGAACATCCGGTAAGCAATTTGAAAACTTTTGTACTAAGCGATTTCCCGCCTAATGAGCGGGACACCGTTCGATCAGTGACCGAACGAAGTGCAAAGGCAATAGAGGCGATCGTCCGCGACGGAGTCGAACGAGCGATGGCCCAGTTTAACAGTGAAGCACCGAAAGAGTGAATCGTGACAAAGAAGTCATGCATGACCTTCTTGCTTGGACCAAAACAGGTCCAAGCTGGAAAACCATAAGGAGGAGATAAATTGGCAAATAGAACATACGAAGTAATGTATATCGTTGATCCGGACACAAGCGCCGACAAGATCGACCAGCTCAATGACGCAGTCAGCAAGCTGATCGAGAAGGAAGGCGGCACAGTGGTGCGGATGGACAACGTCGGAAAACGACACCTCGCGTACGAGATCAGCAAGAAAACAGAAGGCCACTATGTGCTCTTCGAAATTGACGGTTCTGGTCAGGAGATCGCGGAACTCGAACGCCGCATGCGGGTCAATGACCTGATCATGCGATATATCACGGTCCGGGTAGACGAGGACAGGAAGAAGGCCGACAAGATGCGCGAAAAACGCGAGAAGCGTTCAGCCCAGCGGGCTTCATTCAGGCGGACCGAAGACAGTGACGCACCTGCAGAAGAGGCACAGGCTTAAACGGAGAGGCAATTATGGCAGAGAGAGATATGGAAGATTCGCAAGACCGGGATATGTCAATGGACGACAACTTCGGCGACAAGATGCCGAGGCGCTATCAGCGACGAAGGCCGCGTTACGTCATTCCGGATTACGTAGATTGGAAAGATGTCGAATATTTGAGGCAGTTTATTCCCGAACGCGGGAAGATCATGCCCCGCCGTATTTCTGGCATTTCGGCAAAAGATCAAAGACGCCTGGCGACCGCGATTAAGCGGGCCCGAACGATGGCAATGCTTCCGTTCGTTGCGGAATTCTAAAGAGGTAAAAATGGCTACAACAACTATCTTATTAAGAGAAGATATCGAAAGCGTCGGCGGACGCGGCGAGATCGTCAAGGTCAAAGCCGGCTATGCCCGCAACTTCCTTCTTCCGCAAGGGCTCGCAACGCTTGCCACCAAAGGCAACGTCAAGCAGATCGAACAGGAGCGCGAAGCGTTGCTCAAACGTGCTGCAGAAGAGCGCTCAACGGCCGAGGCTCAACGTACTCAGATGGGTGACATCCAACTCAAGTTCGAGCGTAAGGCCGGCGAGGGCGGAACGCTTTTCGGTTCGGTCACCAGCATGGACATCGCCGCTGCTCTTCAGGAGAAAGGCTACGAGATCGACCGTCGACGGATCGTGCTCAAAGACGCGATCAAAGAAACCGGCGATTTTACTGTCAAGGTCAAGCTTCATCGGGAGGTTTCGCTTGACGTTCCTGTAAGCGTTGTCGCAGAAGGCGCTTCCGTGGAAACCGTAGCCGACAAAAAGGCTGCGAGGACCGAGAAAGCGTCCCCGGCATCGGCCGAAGAGCCCGCTGCCGAACGTTCGGAAACAGACGCTGAAGACGCGGCCTAAGGCGTGAGAACAATAAAGTATTGGCCGCATTCGGGTTACTGGATGCGGCCATTTCTTACATCAAAAATCCGAAATTTCCCGCCAAAAAAATCGTGAAATTGATTTTGTTCGAACACCTCTCCGCGTGTATTATCTGAAGCTACATTCCTACCCCCGCCGGGGGAGAATTCATAGAATTAAAACTCCCTTGATCTAACCGAGCCACGCCTGAAATGCGCCTGGCCAAGGATAACTGAGTTCAATGGCTGCATACACCGAATCACGACGCGAGCAATATCTTGAACGCCCCCTTCCAAGCAATGAGGACGGCGAACGTGCGATCTTAGGCGCCATCTTGCTCGATAACACACTCATCTCACAAGCCATCGAACATCTACGTTCCGAGGACTTTTACGGGCCCTTTCACAGGAAGATCTTCGCGGCGATGGTGGCACTATTTGAAGCTTCAAAGCGAATCGACCCGATACTCATCAGTGAGGAGTTGAAGAAGGAGGGATCCGTCGAGACGATGGGCGGGATCGCGGCGATCACTAATCTAACATACGGGCTGCCGCATTTTTCAGATCTGGACGATTACATCCGGGTCGTGCGGGAAAAGGCGATAATGAGGAGCCTCATCCGCACCTGTAATCAGATAACGAGCGAAGCGCTCGAAGAGGAAGACGATGCTCGGATCGTTCTAGACCGTGCGGAGCACCTGATCTTTGAACTTGCTGAGATGAAAGAGCGGCCGGGTTTTTCGCGAATAGAACCTATTGCACAACAGGTATTCGCCAAGATCCAGGAATTCGCCGGCAGAGAATCGCATGCCCTCACCGGCCTATCCACGGGATTCAGAGATCTCGATGCAATCACTTCCGGTTTCCAGGCGGGCGACCTCATCATCGTTGCGGCGCGGCCCTCTA
>JACDAK010000042.1 GCA_013695495.1 Blastocatellia bacterium
CAGCAACACATGCCGGTCATAGATCAATCCGCTATCGCCGAGGTCAGGCTGTCCTGCATCGCGCTTGTTCTCCGAGACTTTGATCCCGCCATTCTCGTCGAGAGGCGGGCGAAGTATCCAGAGACTCGGAATGTGTTCGCCCGTTTCGGCGTCGACAAACGCCGGCGGCCTTGTCTCTTGCTGGTGCCGTTGTAGTCGCCCGGCACGCTGGAGCAGAAGATCGGCGGGAGCAAGATCGCTGATTATCAGATCGAAATCCAGATCGAGCGATTGTTCGATGATCTGTGTCGAGATCAGAACGGCCATGTCGGGGCGTTTCACCGGACGATCAACCTTATTGTTTCCTTCGGTAAACGGTACGGTCGAGCCTCTTTTTCCGAATCTGAGTAATGCACGTTTTTCGCGAAGCTGCCGATCTTTTAATCGAAAGCGTGAGTGAAGGAGATCGAGCCTGGGTCCGTCGTCACTAGCCTTGTCATGGAAGAAATCGTTTTCCTTGAGAAGATCGTAAAGCCTTTGCGCTCGGCGAACAGTGTTGCAGATTATCGCTACACAGCCCCCGCCCGCGAGTTTGGCTTTGAGCTCTTCTAAAAAGGCAACTTCGTCGTGAAATTCGAGCTTGATCGTACGTGTGTTCTGCGCGGCGGTTTTAAGGCCCGCAATACGAAACTGTCTTTGCCCCATTCCGGCAAACGCAAGCGAAATTCGCGGGTAAACATCAGCTTCGCCGGTCGAAATCGGAAGTTCATCACGACCGAATTTCTGGCCCAGGCCTTTCAAATACGACTTGATCAATTCGGTTCGCCGATGTTTCGGTAGCGTTGCGCTCAAGATAATCACAGGCGAACCCAGAGCACCGAGCCATTCGAGCAGTCGCCCAAGCAGCGTCGACATATACGCATCGTATGCATGGACCTCGTCAATGATGACGGTCTTATGTGCGAGACCGAAAAGGCGTACAAAAACGTGTTTGGTTTGAAGTGCGGCGAGGAGTATCTGATCAATAGTGCCGACACCAAAAGGAGCCAGCAATCCGCGTCGTCGGTAGGTAAACCACTCAGCGGCACCTATATTCGAGTGCTTTTCATTAAAGTTTTCAGAATCGGCATATACATTCCGAATTCGGCGAAAGTTCTTGACGTTCTCGGAAAATTCGTCCGATAGTGAAGCGTGGCCGTGCTGCAACATCAGGTTGACGAACGCTCCGGATTCCTCAAAACGGTTCCTGAGAAACGCCGAAACGCGGCCAAACATCTGATCGCTCGTTGCCTGGGTCGGTAGAGCAAAATAGATCCCGCGTGTCCCGAGCGAAGCGTTGAGATGATCGGCCAAATACATTGCCGTCTCGGTTTTGCCCTCGCCCATCAGGGCCTCGACGACAAAAATGCCTGGTCCGTTTACGGTCTGGGCGATGTCGATCGCCTTTTGCTGCAGATCGCGTTTTCCGCTGCCAAAACTGAATAGCTCGTCAAACTGTCTGATGTCAGTATTCTTTGGCCAATTATTCCAGCCGAGATCGTTAATCGCTCCAGCGGCGAACCGTTTCGAGCTTCCAACGTAATCGCTTAAATCCAGGTCAAAAGTTTCGGTCGAATTTTCGATCCGGCATTTGAAATGGTCTGTGTTCGATCCGATCCAATCCGCAACCGACACAAAACCGGCAAATACCAGGGAGGTCGATTTATCAAGAGCCTTCGTGTTGAATTCGAGTCCCTCCAGGGTCGCGCCCACCAGATCAAGCAATTCAGCGACAAGTTCTTTTCGCGAGCGATCCCATGCGGGGCCGCCCAAAGATTCCCCGACTGGAAAGCTGTCGATCCTGTCAAAATCGCTACTCGCGGCGAAGACGCCGTGATGGCCGCCGATACTCTCGGCCAGCTGCTGTGCAAAAGAGAATGGAAAGCCATATTTATCGACAAGGATGTCGGGCAGCGTCAGCGCCGTGACATAACCATGTGGAACCTTCCAGGCATCGACCGCATCACAATCGCATTCCGTATCCATATAGAGCGAACATAGCCGGCGAGTCTGTTCTTTTTCGCTTCTGAATTTTCCTCGAAGCGCGAATGGCGGCGAGCATTTGCCGAGGTCGTGGAGGCCGGCCAGGAAGGCAATGATCCTTCCGGCACGATCGAAATCGTTCTCAAGTTCGAACGGTTTTACCAGCCGTTGTTTTGTGACTTTGGGCAGAACGTCGCGCCACATGATTTGGGCGACGCAGGCAACGTCGATCATGTGACAAATTAGCGGGTGATAGGCATTCTGACGAGCCGGGTCGAGCAGGTTATCGCTTGTTTTCGCCCAAAAGCGAAGTATGGTATTGTGTGAGTTTTTCATGTCTGGGCCGTTATTTGTCGAATCCGATAATAATCATTTAGTGAGCATCGTACGCTTTCATTGCTTTCTGCTTGAACAGGTCACGTAGCTTTTTTGGCTTTTCGGCTACGCAGTTTCCGGCATAGGTTAAGCAGAAGCGGGCAACGGCCTCAAGTCCGCTTTCCCCAATCTTGAAAGAAAGCCTTAAACTTCCGTCGTCGAGTTCGTCGCGAACCTCATCGGGATGAAAATGCTTCCGTTCGCGGATCCATTGCGCCTGATAGCTGTCGAAGAGGATTAAAACAGTCGTCAACCGTCCGCCGCGGGTCATCTGAAAACCGCGACTTAGGTAATCATCTCTTTTCCAGTTCGTCGGCAGATCAAATGACACTCCTGTTTTTGAATATTTGGATAATCGTGCCGCATGAAAATCGCGCATGTCGTTTCGAAGATGATCATAGGCGATGACGTACCAATCGCCCGCAAAATTATGCAGGCAATATGGATCCACAGTCCTCCGAGTAGAAGCCATAGTGTGTGGCGAGAAGTAATCGAAGACGATCGTACTTCGCTCGGTTGCAGCTTCGGCGAGCCACGCAAGTTTCAAAGAGTCAGTTGGTGCAAACGGTGTGTTTTGATAACTCGTGAGTTCACCGAGATTTGCCATACTGATGGATACTTCATCGGGTAGCATAATGGCAAGTTTTGAAAGGGCACCGCCAAGCACGACTGCGTCGGAGCTCCGTCCGGTTGCGTGAAGTACATTTTCAGCGATGAAAAAGGCCAGAAGTTCTCCTTCCCGGATTTTCTGCATCGGCAGACTCCAACCAGGCTTGGAGTACCGGAAACCACCTTTTCCGCGTTCATGGGTTATCGGAGCACCGAATCCGTCGCGCATCATTGCAAGGTCACGTTTGACAGTTCGCTCCGTTATCTCAAGCAAGTCTGCTGATCGCTTAACATTAGGAAACTGTCCAGACGCAATCTCACGATCAATCGTCGAAATTCTAGTCAAGACCCGTAAATAGACCCTATCTGTCCGTGCCATGAGGTTTCTCCTAATTTATACTGGTGAACCTTACTACAACTTAGGGGACACCGAATGTCACAGAACTCCGAGAACAACCCTAAGCTCGACGTGGACGACCGAGACCGCGACGTTCGCCGTGACAGGCACGCCCGTCAGCGCAGATTTCGACGGCGACGGCAAAGCGAACTACGCACTCAAGAACGGAGCCGACTGGCTAATAATGAACGCCGCAA
>JACDAK010000059.1 GCA_013695495.1 Blastocatellia bacterium
GCCCCAACGCTCTTCCTTATCGGTCATATGCCAACTATACGTGTCAAAGTTCGCATCCATCCCGCGCGAATCCAACAGTCGCTCCATTTCTTCGGTCATCAACGTCCTGTGATGACAGAACACCTCAATACGTTCGAACGGAAAATGCCAACTTGCATCCGACGATGACGCGAATGTGCAATGAAACCCGTTCGCAAACTCAAAAATGATGGAAAATTCATCCAGTTCCGGGTATTCATGCTCCGATCCATAAGCCACAAGCTCTTCGATCTCGCCGAATTGGAACCGCAGCATATCGAACAGATGTATCGTCGTTTCATACAGAAACCCGCCCGTGACGTCTACATCCCCTGTCCACACAGGATTCTTTAGTTCCCCGCGGTTCATCTTTATATGCCCGGAATGCGGCCTGTCGCTCGCCAGCAGATCTTTCAATTTCGCATAAACTGGCGCATATCGCCGGTTGTGCCCGACCTGAAAGATGCCTTTACCTGCATTTGCAGCGTCGCGAAGTTCACTCGCGTCCTCGATCCCGATCGCGAAAGGCTTCTCGCAAAACACATGCTTCCCTTCCGCGATCGCATGCAAGGCGATCTCCTTATGCGTCCGGTTGGGCGAACATACAAGCACGGCGTCGCACAACTCCAACAGCTCGTCCCGGCTTTCGCAAACCTTGCCCCCGATCGACGCCGCTGTAAGCTCCGCCCGCTCCGGCACGATATCGAACAACGCCGCCACCTCCGCACGCTCGTCCCGGGCAAAAATACGCCCATGCACGTTCCCGATATACCCCGCCCCGACGATCCCGATCTTTATCTTGTTCATTTTATTGCGTTTCCGGCCGACCCCTACGCCAACCCTAACACTTCCTCCGTCGCTTCTTTTGCTTTCTTTGCTACCTCGTACGGGTCGTGGTCCCAGTATTCCGGGCGGAAGATCTCGATGCTCACCATGCGGTCGTAGCCGATCTTGTCGAAGTGCGCCTTGATCTCTTTGATCGGCAAAATGCCCATGCCGGGATAAAGCCGGTGCGCGTCGGTCAGTTGCTCTTTCGGCAGGTCCTCGGCGTCATTTATGTGAAAGATAAAGAGCTTCTCGGGCGACAAGTTGTCGATCGCCTCGAACGTCGACCCGCCCGCATAGAAATGAAACGTATCAAGCACCAACCCGACCTCGGCCCTATCCACCAACCCCACGATCTCCGCGCAATGATCCAGCGTCTGCACGGAGCAATCCGTCTGCCCAAGAAACTCGAACGCCAGCGACACGCCATAGGGCTTTGCGATATCAGCCAGTTCATTCAAGACGCGAACCGATTCCTCGTTGGTCTTTTCTCGCGAGGCGTCAGCCGGCAATTTCCCCGGCACGACCACGATGTACGGGCAGCCGATCTCACCCGCAACCCGGGCAAGCGTCTCGCATTCCGCCTTGATCTTTGTGTAGTCATCGTCGTTTCGAAACGTAATGTGTTCGATCGAGTTGATCGACCAAGGCCGCAAATGATATTCCGCCAAAAGCTGCTTCAGATCCGCCGCCGAATGCTCTTCCAGGAACCTGTAAAGCTTCGCCGACCATATCTCCAGCAGGTCATACCCCGCCGCCCCGGCCGCCTTTATATCAGTTATAAGATCGGCCCGCATCGTCGTCGCACCATTTAATGCAATTTTCATATAAACCCCAGATTCTAGCATTCAAGTCCGGCTTTGATTAATCGCTATGGTCACCCTCATCACTTGCGGCTATGCCGCTCGATCTGCGGTGAGGCTATGCCTCACCGTCAAGCTCAAAGAAACGAGGCTTCGCCTCTGCATTTATCGCCAAAGAATCAACCTATGGTCCGTAACAAACGGCTCATCATCCGTTGCCCGCTTCGTCCAAAACCTGACGCTGCTGTGCCGATACTCAAACGCCTCGTCAACCAGCCCCGCCCGCACAGGATTCAGATGCAGATAACCGATCTTCTGCATTAGCACGTCCTCCCCATGTATTGTGAAGACGTGAGGATGATGCTGCCACAGAGAATATTTGTAGTTCTTGCCTTTGTCTTGCATTCTCAACTTTCGCAGCGATGTCTCATGGCCACCGGCCTTAAGATGATCGATCAATCGGCGCGCCGAAATACCATTGATGAACCGCAACGTGTCCTTTATTGTCCTGGTGCTGTTCGTTATCAGGTGAACGTGGTCATGCATCACGACATACGCGTAGACCTCAATCCCACCGGACCTCCGCGCCTCCGCTAACGCTTTGCAATACACCTCGCGCATCTCTGGCGTACGAAATATCGGGAGCCGACGCGTTGTTACTGTGGTCAAAAGATAAAAGGGAGAGTCCCGCGAAACTTGTGACATATTCAGTCTAGGAGCTTGGAAGATTATAGAAAACGGTTCTCCATCTCTTCAAGCTGAGGTGGTGTCGTTAAGCACTCTTTTTTTCTACAAATCCGGCGGCGTAGCCGCGTTCGATGTTGAGCGCAGGGAAAGGCATAGCCTTTCCCCTGATCGATGGGCGTAGCCCAAAAACAAAGTTCTTGCGCTAATACTTCGCATAACCGTCAACGAGCCCTCCGTCGAGTATTCGCCTCCGCCGAATACAACCACCAACATTGCCCGGGCGTCAAACAATCGGGTAGAATGTCGGGGAACCCCTCTTCCGCCCGCAGATATTTCACACGCATCAACTATTATGACAAAGATTTTCGCTCTTATTACGATCTTGGCCTTCGCCGGGGCGTCGGCATTCGCCCAAACCTCCGACGCGGCTCTTCGCAGTGCGATCGCGGCAGATAACGCGGCGCGGGTGGCAAATTCCGGCAGGCTGCCGAACCTTTCCGCGGCGGAACATCTTTCGCGGGCTGAGACTTATATGGCAAACCGGATGTTCCCGCAGGCGCGCGAGCACTGGTCGATCTTTATGCATCGGTTCCCGGATGACGCCGGCGTCACAAAGGCCCTTTTCGGTACGGCTCGCTCCTATATGTGGGAGCGCGAATACCTTACGGCCGTCGAATGGTTCGAAAAGCTCACGAAAAATCACCTTAACACTAAGGACGGGCGCGAAGGCCTGGCGTTCAAAGGCGCCAGCTACGTCCGCGCGGGCAAAAACCTTGAGGCCGCGAAAACTTACGAGCAATACACGGTCATGTTCCCCGCGGGCGAAAAGATCGAGTCCGCGCATCTGAATATAATCGATGCATACCGCGAAGCTGGCGAATATGACAAGGCCAACACATGGGTGGACACGACGACACGCAAGTTCGCCGGGCTCCCCACCGAGGTAAACGCATTGCAATCGCGCGTGCGTATGGAGCTTTACCGTGAGAACTGGGCGGCCGCCGCCACAGCCGCCGACGCATTGATGCGTGCTGGAACCTTCGCCCGTTCGATGACCAGCCTCGACGAAGCGAAATATCTAAAAGCCCTCGCGCTTGAAAAGGCGGGCAAGCGTGCCGAAGCGAATATCGTTTATTCCTCGATCCCCAACACTCTTGCATCGTATTACGGCGGTCTCGCTGCGATGCATATGGAAGGCACCACGCAGGTAAAACGCATTTCGCGAACAACACCGAGCCTGCTGGCAGAGTATCCCGTGCGATTCGGTCCCGAGGTAATCAGACACGCAAAGGCAAACAATATAGATCCGCGCTTCGTCCTGGCGATAATGAAGCAGGAAAGCGGGTTTCGTCCCGCCGCCAAGTCGCCCGCGGGCGCTCGCGGCCTTGTGCAGCTCGTTTATGACACGGCTTTAAAATATAAAGACAAGGCCGGCTATCCGCGGCTTCAGCCCGACGACCTTTACATCCCCGCCGTGAACATTTCCCTCGGCTCCATCTACATCGCCGAGCTGAAAGATGAGTTCGACGGCATGTACGAGGCGATCGCCGCCAGCTACAACGCCGGCGAAGACAACGCCGCGCGCTGGCTT
>JACDAK010000067.1 GCA_013695495.1 Blastocatellia bacterium
ACCGTTTCCTGGTCACCCCACAGCACCGGCGGCGGCATGTTAGGCGGCGGCAGGTATTTGGTCGAGAGCTTGAACATCTGGCCGGTGAAGCCGGTTGGCGTCCAGTTCGCCATTGCGATCGTTCCACCGGGCTTGCACACCCTTGTCAGCTCTGCAGCCGCGACTTCCGGACGCGGACAGAACATCGCCCCAAACATGGTCATTACCACATCGAAAGTGTCGTCGTTATACGGCATCGCCTCGGTGTCGCCTTGTTCGAATTTGATGTTCAACCCCAACCTCGCCGCACGCTTCTTTGCCGTGTTCACGAGGTTTTCGGCAATATCGATGCCCGTGACGTCGGCACCTTTTTCCGCGGCTAATACGGCTAAATTTCCGCTACGGCAGGCGACATCGAGGACCTTCATTCCCGGCTTTATCTCCAGCCTTTCCACAAATGCAGACGCGGGTTTTTCGATGTGCTGAGCTACTTTCGAAATATCCCCGGCTTCCCACATAGTCTTCAGACGCGATTTCAACGTATCCATTTCGGGAGAAACAGCGCTTGCCAGGATAGAAATACCTCCTTATCTTGAGTGATAAGACGTGAATATATCACCAAAACGGCCAGGGGGGGCAAAAAATCTTTCAGACTTTCTTCAGCAATAAAAATTGGTTCCGAATGTGTATTGCTGTATATACGATAGTGGCATCACTTCTTGGCGAGATTGAAGGATTCGAGTGGGACGACGGCAATTCAAGGAAGAATTGGCATGGGCATCGAGTGACCGAGGCGGAGGCGAGGAGATCTTCACCAACTACCCAATTATTGTTGCTCTCGACTCTCGGCATTCGAAAGCCGAAGAAGCAAGGCATACGGCGCTAGGTCACACGAACTCTAACAGGCGCGTGTTCGCGGCTTTTGCGGTCCGTAACCGCTTGATCAGGGTTATCAGTT
The DNA here is from genome assembly GCA_013695495.1 of Blastocatellia bacterium. Taxonomy (GTDB): domain Bacteria; phylum Acidobacteriota; class Blastocatellia; order Pyrinomonadales; family Pyrinomonadaceae; genus OLB17. The sequence continues at coordinate 938 of JACDAK010000067.1, forward strand.
GCCGTGAAATGACTGACGTTATGAAGAAGAAATTAAAAGAAGTACCTAATTTTAATAATGAAGACGAGGAGCGCGAGTTTTGGGGAGGTCACGACTCAACGGACTATGTCGATTGGAACAGAGCTCAGGTTGCGACGTTTCCTAATCTGAAGACGTCGACCAAGACGATCAGTCTTCGGTTGCCTGTCTGGATGCTGGATAACCTGAAGGTGGCGGCCAACAACCGAGATGTTCCGTATCAGTCGCTGATAAAGATGTTTCTCAAGGAACGTTTAGAAAATGAAATCAAAACTTAGCTTGAGCCACTGATCGCAAATGTGCGGTTACCTGGAGAATATCCTGTTCGGCAGTAAGAGCTTCCTCATAATCTGGGTCTATCGCAATTGCCTTTCCAAAAAAATCTTAGTGCCTCCACCAATTGTCCCTCCGAACGATAGATAAGCCCCAAATTATGATATGCCTCGTCGGCCTTTCGTGGATCTAGCCGGGCAGCTCTCATGTAGTGTTCGCGGGCTTCCTCATACAGTCCTTGTTTGGCCAAAGATGCGCCTAAGAAGACGAGATGTTCTTGTGTTTCTGATCCCGCGAGAGTTTTTCTCTACCAACGTTCTGCTCGCTTAAGCTCGCCCTTTTCCCGATAGAAATGCCCAAATCTTGCGTGGAGCACCAGAAGTTCGTCGTTCTTTGCCAGCCGACGAGCCTTAGATAGATGCTTCGCAGCCTTTTCGAACGAGGAAAGACCGATCATCCCGTCTGCTAATAGGGACCATCCCAAAAATCGTCGGAAACCGGGTGGTATATTCTTCGGCAATAACGACCAGGCATGCGGGAGTGGATCCGCTCCATGCTTCTAGTAACGCTGTCCACAACTCTCTTTTTTGACGTCTCACTTTCGGGCGTTCAAGCATCGCGTCAACTCCGCATCGCGGTCAGGATCTCATCGACGACTTTTTTTGCATCGCCGAAAAGCATTTGGGTGTTTTCTTTGTAGAAGAGGGGGTTGTCGACGCCGGCGTAGCCCGAGGCCATTGAGCGTTTCATCACGATGGTGTCGCGGGCTTCCCAGACGTGGAGCACGGGCATGCCGGCGATGGGGGAAGCGGGATCGTCGAGGGCGGAGGGGTTGACGATGTCGTTTGCACCGATTACCCAAGATACGTCGGTGCCGGTGAAATCATCGTTGACCTCTTCCATTTCGAAGACGATGTCGTATGGTATGTTCGCTTCGGCGAGCAGAACGTTCATGTGGCCCGGGAGACGGCCGGCAACCGGGTGGATTGCAAATTTCACTTCGGTTCCGCCGTCTTTTAGGATCTTTACGACCTCGGCGAGAGAGTGCTGGGCCTGGGCGACTGCGAGACCATAGCCGGGTACAATGACGATTCTCTTTGCTTGTTGCAGCAGCAGGGCAGTGGACTCGGCGTCGATGGAACTCACCTCGCCGGCGGGCAGGCCGTCTGCGGACGCAACGGTGCCGCCTTCGGTGCCAAAACCGCCGAGCATCACACTGACGAACGAGCGGTTCATCCCGCGGCACATGATGTAGCTGAGGATGGCGCCGCTCGATCCGACAAGTGCACCGGTGATGATCAGCAGATCGTTCGACAGCATAAATCCGGCTGCCGCAGCTGCCCAGCCTGAGTAGCTGTTGAGCATTGAGACCACGACCGGCATGTCCGCGCCGCCGATGGCCATGACGAAATGAGCCCCCAGGATGAATGTGACGATGGTCGCCGCGAGCAGATAGGGGTGGCCGCTGTTCCCGGGTGACATCACGAAAAGGACCCCGAGCACGATCGTGGCGGCGAGCATGGCCATGTTGATCAAGTGCCGTCCGGGTAGCAGCAGGGGCCTGCCGGAGATCGAGCCTTGCAGTTTTGCGAATGCGATAACGGAACCGGTAAATGTCACCGCGCCGATGCAGACGCCGATGAAGATTTCCACGAGCAGGATGCCGACGCCTTCGGTCGGCGGAGGCCCGGCGAAAGCAGCCTCGTAGGTGCCAAAGCCGACTAGCACTGCCGCAAGGCCGACGAAACTGTGAAGGATCGCCACTAGCTGAGGCATCGAGGTCATCTGCACACGCGACGCGACCGCCGCACCGATAAGAGCACCCGGTATCAGCACCGCCGCGAGCGTTATATATCCGCTCGGCTCCATCGCCGCCACTGTAGCCGCTAGAGCGATCAGCATACCGCCGATCCCATACCAATTTCCGCGCCGAGCTGTTTCCTGCTTCGACAGCCCCCCAAGGCTCAAGATAAACAAGGCACTAGCGGCGATGTAAGCGATTGTTATAAGGCTGGTTTTCATTGAGTGCTCAGGACAGGGCCAGAAATGACGCGATTTCGTCTTTATTCAAATCGGTCGATATTTTCGAATTCACGCCGCATTAGCTCTTCGACATCGTCTGTGGAGCATTCCCAAGCCTTATCCACATTGCTTCTGCTAATTCTTTCATAAACCGCGCGAGACTTTCGTTCAATGGGTCGAATGCGTATACCGAACATCCCACGTCGATTCCGTCCGTTCTGAAAGCAACGCGATACAGCTCAATCTCAGCTGGGAAATCAGAACCTCGGATGATAACCGATTCCATAGCGCTCACTTCCTGAACATCGCGAGCATTCTATTCGTCACCATGAAACCACCGACTATGTTTATCGTGGCGATCAGGACGGCGACCGCTCCTAGGATGGTGGTCAGGTTTAGGTTGCCGGTTAGTTGAAGCATTCCGCCGACCAGGATGATGCCGCTGATGGCGTTTGTGACGGACATCAGCGGGGTGTGGAGCGCGGGTTTAACGTTCCAGACTACCTGCCAGCCGACGAATACCGCGAGCATGAATACCGTGAAATGTGAAAGCTTTGATGCGGGCACAACGAATCCAAGGCCGATCAGGACGACTCCGATCGCGACCAGCAGCAGCGGGTCGATGCCCTTCGCATCATCCTGCGAGATTGCCTGAGCCGCAACGATGGGGGCCGGTGTGCTTTTTGTCGGCACACCCGGTTCCGGCGGCGCGGGGGGCAGCGGCGGCGGCCACATCATTTTGCCTTCGTGCAGGACGATGGCCCCGCGGACGACCTCGTCAGCGAGGTCAACATGTATGTTGCCATCTTCGCCATGAAGTTCCTGAAGAAGTGCCGTCACCGTTGAGCCGTAAAGCTGACTCGACATCGAAGCCATCCGTGACGGCAGATCGGTATAGCCGATGATCGTCACGCCCTTGTGATGAACAACGTCGCCGGGTTCGGTCAGCACGCAGTTACCGCCTTGTTCGGCAGCGAGGTCTACGATTACCGAGCCGGGCTTCATCGATTCGACCATCCCTTGAGTGATCAGCTTTGGAGCCGGCTTGCCGGGGATGAGAGCTGTGGTGACGATGATGTCGACCTGCATGGCCTGCTGCGCAAAAAGGGCCATCTCAGCTTTTAAAAAGCTGTCGGACATTTCTTTGGCGTATCCACCCTTGCCTTCGCCTTCTTCTTTGATGTCGAGTTCCAGAAACTCTGCACCCATCGACGCGACCTGATCTTTCGTTGCAGAGCGAGGATCAAAAGCACGTACCATCGCACCGAGACCGCGGGCCGCACCTATGGCTGAGAGGCCCGCGACGCCTGCGCCAATGACTAGAACCTTTGCAGGGTCGATCCGGCCGGCTGCGGTTATCTGGCCGGTGAAAAAGCGAGGGAAGTAGTTGGCCGCTTCGATTATCGAACGATAGCCGGCGATGTTGGCCATCGCGGAGAGCGTGTCCATTTTTTGCGCACGGGTTATGCGCGGCACGCTATCCATTGCAAATACGGTCGCCTTTCGCTTGGCCAATCGGTCGATGAGTTCGCGGTTTTGGCCGGGCCAGAGAAATCCGACAAGCCAGCCGCCGGGCCTTAGAAGGTTTGCCTCGTGCTCGCCGATATCAGTGTTCATCTCGGGCGGCCGCACCTTCATCACGATGTCCGCCGTGGCCCAAAGCTGTCGCACGTCTTCAACGATCGCGGCTCCCGCTTCCTGATATTCAGCGTCGGAACTGTTGATCGCATCGCCGGCGCCGGACTGAATAATCACATCAAATCCAGCCTTTTTGAGTTTTAAGACGGTTTCGGGGGTGGCGGCCACCCTTCGTTCTCCGGAGTGGATCTCTTTGGGAATGCCGATCTTTGTCATTTAGGAACAGCGGAACGGGAAAGGATATAAACCGAAAGTGCCGCAGCCAAGAGGGCTGCGATCACTGTGGATAGCTACGGGTTTTCAGGCTAACCCATCTTCTGCAGGGTGATGATCACCATCGGCGAATCCCCTGCGGTCTTGACATAGCTCACCCAAAAACCTTCGCTTGGGTATTGCAGCATTTTATACATGCCGCCATCGGGCCGCGCTTCAATTTCGCTGCCGAGCACGTCCTTCGATTTTGGCGCTCCGGTCAGCTTACCCTCGAAAGTTATAGAGATCGCACGGACATACTTGTTTTCGTCGTAGATCACCCGCGCGCTCTCATCGCCGGAAAATTCGAAATAATCTTCGCCGTCCGTCGACTCTTTGGCTTTGCCGAGTTTGGAACGCGCTTCTTCGGCCGACATCCCTATCGCGACGCCGCGATAGTTCTTGTATACCGGCTTATCCTGAGCGATCGCCTGGATGGTGATCAGCGAAAGAACCAGGATCGAGATCGTGGCTAACCGCGGCCCTCGGCCTGTTAGGATCGCCCTTTTCGAATAAATTGTGTTCATGTCGCCTCCTTTGTCCAGGGAGTGGTAGTGGTCACGCCTACTTCCAACACAGATGCGGCCGGTAAGGCAGACTAGTTTTGAGAGTGTTGAAGTAACGTCCTTGAACGGTGTGATTTTATTGCATTTCGAACGTTTTTTCAAGAATCTTTCGACGAGCGTCACCGCGCGTCTTCCCCCTTCCGTTCGAGGATCTCTTTCAAACTGGCGAGGCCCTCTTCAAAATCCTTTCCGATGAGGTCGTCCATACTTACAAAAAGACTCATTACGTTGAAGGGACGCGGGATCTGCGTGCTGAATCCCCATCTGACCTTGGTCTGGGCATCGTTTAGTGCCTCGGTTGTCAGATACGCATCTGAGCTCGACTCGAACGCTTGAGAAAACGAAGTTGGGTGTCGATCCGCTGTCCCTCCAAAACTCATCCCGTACCACCAAACGTGAACGCCGGAAACACTCGCGATGATCGGATCGATATTGTGAACGAATGGACCCACTTATTTCGCCTTTGCC
>JACDAK010000117.1 GCA_013695495.1 Blastocatellia bacterium
GAGCACCGTCGGGCGGGCCGCCTAGCTGGCTTTGGGTAACACCAATTGCGGCTCCTGGACCGGCAGCCGCTCCGATTTCGGATTGCTTATCTGGGGCGAGCGTCGAGATCGATGCTCCGGTAAATTCATCATTCAACATCACCGGCCGATCGGCTCACGCTTCGGTGGAAAACATCAAGAAGATCGCGATCAAGATCGTTGATGGCAATATAGCTCTCAATAATATCCCCGGCGGGATCACTGCATCGACACTGCAGGGTAACCTTCTGGTCGAAAGTTCAAGTGGTGGTATCGCCCTCGATAGCACAGCCGGGAACATTATCGCTGTAGACGTAGTGCCGGGCCAGATAGGTGAGATATTCCGCGCGAAATCGAACAGCGGCTCGATCTCACTAAAGAATGTGACCCATCGCCAGATCGAGGCGAATTCGATCACGGGGTCGGTCGTGTTTGACGGAAACTTTTCTTCGGGTGGGATCTATACCTTTCGCACGTCGAACGGTTCGATTCGAATGAATATTCCGAAAGACGCTTCATGCAAGATAGTTGCTGCATATGGTTTCGGATCCTTCAGATCCGAGCTGCCTCTGAATTTCATTTACCACAATCAAACCGATCGGGCCCGGAACTTTGCGGCTACGATCGGCTCCGGCGCCGCTACGGTCAACATTACGACAACCAGCGGCAGCATCGGGATCAACACGCAGCAGCGTCGTCAATAATCACTCATCAACTGCCCGGTTTTCTTCAGGAATTGGTCCGTCATCGATGGGTTAACTTCGTCGCCTTCGTCGAGAACTATCCGCTCCACTCGCCACATTGGAACGAAATATTCACTCATCGGCAGAAAAGGCTCGTCGTTCACAATAGAACTGCACCAATCCTCAAAGTAGCTGAGGTCTATGCCGCGAATGAACACCCCCGACGCATTTATCTCGCCTAAAATTCCGAGAAGTTTCTCGCGCGGGCTGTGTAGAACCGCAATTACACTTTCCCCTTTAGCTATTTTCATCGAACCTCCAGCTTTCTGCCGATCTATCTTTTTTCTTGCCGGCTATTGTTCTAAAATTGAAGCATCTCTTGAAGGCAGGCCTGCGAGGTCGAGGCCGGCTTCTGTTTTCGGGCCCGCCGAAGTTTTACGATGCATATCACAAAGATCGAGCTTGAGAATATCAAATCTCACGCGGAATCCGTATTCGAGTTCTCACCCGGAACTACGGCGATCAGCGGCGAGAACGGGGCAGGGAAGACTACGCTTATCGAGGCAGTAGCCTGGACTCTGTTCGACGTGCTCGATTATAAAAAGGATGATTTTGTCAGGCGGGGTGCGAAGAAGGGCTCGGCTCGCGTTTCGTTTCTTAGTGGGCTTGATGATCGCGAATACCTCGTCTATCGCGACACGGGAACGGGTTACTTCGTCTATGACCCAGCAATAAAGATCCGCATTGCGGAGAAGAAAGAAGAGGTCACCAGATTTCTATGGCAGCATCTTAGACTCGAACCCGGAACAGACCTCGAGTCTTTGTTCAAGCACGCTGTCGGAGTTCCTCAGGGGACTTTCACAGCTATATTTCTTGCGACTCCCTCTGACCGAAAGCGGACGTTCGATGCACTGCTAAAGGTTGAAGAGTATCGCCGCGGGGCCGAAGAGCTGCTGCAGACCCAGAGATTCGTCGAAAACCAGCTGCGGGATGTACGGGAGAAGATCGCGCGTTCCGGGGGGCTGATCGAAGAACTTCCGCAGATCCAAGACCAGGCCGATCAGTTGAAGAAAGAATTGTCGACGCTCAGCGACCAGTACGAGAGGACGTCCGGTGAACTTGAGGCCAAACGCAGCTTGGTAGCGGAACTTGATAAGAAGGAGGCAGATCTGAACGCTCTGTCGCGTGCCGTCGAAACTAAGCAGGCGGAATTGGCCCGCGCGGAGCTGATCCTTCAGCAGCGCGAGGCGGAGTTCAAGGAGGCGGGAGAGGCAGCTGCAAAGATCGCGGCGGTACGCGAAGATGCGTCCATCCACGTAAAGGCGCTTGACCGTTTAAAGGAACTTGAACGTGAGCGTCATGAACGGGATAAGCTGCGAAACGAGTTGGCGTTGGTCGATTCTGCCTTGACGAAGGTCAATGCAGAAGCGAAGAGCCTTGCAGAGAAGTTAAAGTCACTGCAGACGGCCCGGATCCAGATCGAGGAGCTGAAGCCGTTGGCTGAGGTTCAAGGCGATCTCGAAGCCCGCATCACAGCTGTTCGGAACAATGCCGCAGACGCGAAGGCGGCGGCGGAACGCATCCCCGCTGCGGAGGACAGGCTGCAGAGGCTTAGAGCGAGTTATGCAGAGAACAAGCGTCTGATCGACGAATCAACCGAGCTTAGTTTGGCGGCGGCCGAACTCGTCAACCTACAGACCAAAGAGACGCAACTCGTTGCGGACATTGCGAAAGCCCGAGCGGAACTCGAGCGTGACGAAAAGTTTCGCAGCGAGATGCATAACGGACTGTGCCCGATACTTTCAGAACGCTGCTTGAACTTGAAGGACGGTCAGACGCTTGAGGGTTTTCTTTCGGGGCAGTTCGAAGAGCTTAAGTCGCAGATCGCTACGCTTGAATCTGCCCGGGCGGGACTCGGCGGGGAGCTGAAAAGATCCAGGGACGCCGAAAGGAATATTACACGCCTCGAAACTCTTCAACTTCGAGCCACGGAGATCGAACAAGAGGGAACTCGCCTCAAAGAAGAGAAGGCTGAACTTGAACGCAAGGCACAACCGTTGGGAGAGCTGGAAACCGAATTGAGATCGGTTGAGGCCGAACTGGCCAAACTCGACAATCCGAAGGGCCGATTGGCGATTCTGGATCGAGACGTTGCGAGCGAGCATGAGATCCGCGAGCAGGTCTCGAACGTTGAAAGCAATCTGGAACGTTTGAACAGCGATCATCAGATACTCGCAGAGCAGCTCGAAAGCTATAAAGACCTCGACGAGCAATGGAAAGAGAATACTGAGCAGCGTGACGCTACAACAGAAGCTCACCGCACGATGGTGCGATATGAGTCCATCGCTGAACTCGCGAACAGCCGTCGCACAGCTTTGGCTGAGCAACAAGAGCTTGCTGTGATCGCATCGGGAGAGCTGACGGCCGCTCAAAAGGCTTACGGCGACTCTGCAGAAAGTTATGATCGTGAGGCCCATCTTACCGAGAAACGGCTGGCATCGGAGCTTGAAAACACTGCGGTTGAACAGCGTACCTTGCTTACGACAGTAAAGAGCCGAGTCGACGAGGTTGATGAGCGGATCGACAGGCTCCTGATCGTGAAAAAGGAGATGGAATCCGAACTTCGAGAGAAAGAGCGGCTCGAGAAACTCGTCGAAACCACGGTCTTCATCCGTGATACTCTAAAGGAAGCGGCTCCGCTGGTGGCTCGAAACTACGTTTACCACGTTTCGCTCGAGGCGAATCAGATGTATCGCGAGATAACCGGTAACGCCGAGTGTTCGCTGAAATGGACCGAAGATTATTCGATCGTACTTGAAGAGGGCGGACATTCCCGGCCGTTCGTAAGCTTTTCGGGGGGCGAGCAAATGGTTGCCGCGTTGGCGGTTCGGCTCGCTCTTCTAAAGCAGCTTTCGGATATAAGAATCGCTTTTTTTGATGAGCCGACGACGAATATGGACGCGGAGCGACGCGAGAATCTAGCGATGCAGATCTCGCAGATCAAGCATTTCGATCAAATGTTCGTGATATCGCATGACGATACGTTCGAAGGCTATATGGATCACGAGATCAGGCTCGAACGACAATGAAGGAAGTAACGATAGTTTGTGATGGTTCAAGCCTCGGCAATGGCAGAGGAAACCCGCGTGGAGCAGCCGTCGCGGTCCTGGGCTTCAGCGGCTATTGGAAGGCTTTTGGGGAGTATCTCGGACGTGCGACCAATCAGCAATCCGAAATTGCGGCTGCAGCGATCGGGCTCGAAAACCTGAAGGAACCATGCAAAGTCAGGTTGCTGTCAGATTCGCGTTATGTGGTTGAGACGATGAGCAGCGGTTGGAAGCGAAAGACAAATCATGAGTGGTGGGCACGTCTCGACAAAGCTGCCGATCGTCACAGCATCGAATGGAAATGGGTGAAAGGCCACGCCGGCCATGTCGTTCAAGAGGTCGCTGATCAGGCCGCCAGAAATATAGCAACAAAGGGGAGCGTCGATCCGGAAATGTTGGAAGAGATAGTAGCCACGATCGGCGTTGTAGAAATATAGCCAGAGCACCGCACATTGATCGCCGTCGCGGACGTAGGATGCTCCTGTCGGGCATTCTCGTTCTTTCTGCGGCCGTTTTTGCCTTTGGCCAGCGGCAAGGGCCCGGTTGGGTATGGCAGAATCCGCTTCCGCAGGGCAATCCCTTGCTTTCGATCCACTTTGCGAAAGACAAACGATCAGGATTTGCCGTCGGAGCAGACGGCACTGTCCTTCGTACGCGGGACGGTGGGTACAATTGGCAAAGGCAGACATCTCCGACCGACGCCGTCGTCTCGGCCGTATTCACGCGCGATGAGCGTCGAGCGGTTATCGTTGGAGCGCGTGGCGGAGTTTTTCTCACGGAAAACGGCGGTTCAAGCTGGCGCTCTGCAATTGCTAATATTCGTGATCACCTTTATGACGTTACGTTTGCGGGTACCAATCATCTTGCCGGCTGGGCCGTGGGTTCGTACGGCAGGGTCATGCGAACGACCGATGGCGGTGAAACGTGGACTACTAGCGATCCGACGACGATGGAACATTTTGAGCGAGTGGCCGCTTTTAGCAGCGGGATCGTCGCTATTGCGGGATCGGCCGGGACGGTAATGACGTCGTCGAATGGCGGCGACACATGGAGCTCTGCGAAGCCGTGCGGCGACTTGGCGGTAGCGGGCATCGCCGTTCCGGCGCCCGCGCACGTGATCGCGGTTGGGCGGCTAGGATGCGTCGCTCGCAGCAGGGACGGCGGCGTTAATTGGGAGAGGGTGAATATCCTTTCGCAGGCCGATCTTCTTTCCGTGAGTTTCCAAGACGACAAGCGTGGAGCGATGACAGACGCGGGCGGCCGTGTTTGGCTCACTGCAGATGGGGGCAACATCTGGGTTCCGTTTGCCGTGCGTACTGCCCCGCGTTTGGTTTCGATCTTTTTTGCGGATGAATTCACCGGATGGGCGGTCGGGAACGACGGGCTGATCCTGAGGACCGACGACCGCGGCTTTAGCTGGCAGCGCCTTGCCGCAGGCGGGCGCGAAGATGTGCACGACCTTGTTCTGTTTACCGATCAGCTTGGAGTTGCGGTCGGATCGCGGGGGCGGATCTGGATAACGAACGATGGCGGAGGTGACTGGATCCCGGTATTTTCAGACACCGACGCAGATCTCCACGCTCTGCATTTCTACGACGACCAGAAGGGCTGGGTCGCTGGCAGCAACGGCACTGTGTTGCGGACGATAAACAGCGGGGCCAGCTGGGGAAAAGGCATTACAGGCGTTACCGACGATCTACTCGGGGTTCATTTCATCTCCGAGCGTGTCGGATTTGCCGTGGGTGCGAACGGCACCATCATACGTACGACAACGGCCGGAGCGTATTGGGAACGCGTCCCGTCGGGCGTCGGTTCGTGGCTCGAAGATCTGAAGTTCGTGGATGAAAAAAACGGTATTATCGTCGGCGACCGCGGAACGATCCTTCGAACGCGAGACGGGGGCAGAAGCTGGTCACGGGTTCGCATCAATCTCAATGAAAGTCTTTATTCGGTTAGCTTTTATGATCAGAACACCGGATTTGCCGTAGGCGCCGGGGGAATCATTCTGCGAACGGACGATGGAGGTGAAACTTGGCGGGATCAAGAGGCCCCATCGCCGGCTAACCTCTTTGCGGTCTACGCTTATGGCCGCGACGCGGCGATCGCGGTCGGAGAGACGGGGATCGTTTTGGTCACGAACGATGGCGGCAGATCGTGGCTGCGACAGTCTACTATCACGGGCAAGCCTTTACAAGCCCTGGCATTCCGCGGCGGCCGCAATCTGTGGGTGGCGGGGAGCGGCGGCACGATCCTGAGGCGGACTGAAGCACTTTCGCCTACGCGCTCGGTGACTACAAAGCTACCGCCGGTGCTTCGAACGACCTCGAGGGCGAGGCCTCGAACTCCTTTGATCACGATCACGGACGATGGCGATATTCCCGCGGCCGTTCCGCGTGATAACGAGGACAACTAAATTAGTTTTTGCAGCTCTACGGCGATCCACTCACCTTTTCTTGTAATTTCAATATCGGGATAACCCCTGGACTTGAGCTCGTCGACGATCTCTGATTCTTGCTCGCCCAAAATGCCCGAAAGGATCAGCGTTTCTCGGGTGCTTTCGATAAGGTCGTCCAAGATCGGTATGATGACGTCTAGGGTGAGGTTGGCGCATACAAGGTCGAACGATGTTTTTAACCCTTCGATGGTTCCTTCATGCAATTCGATAGAGCTGTCCACGCCGTTTAATTTCGCATTTTCGCGGGCTATTGCAACAGAGTTCGCATCAGTATCGAACGCGTAGATCTTAGCAGATGCTGCAAATCTTGCTGCCGCGATCGCCAAAATCCCCGTGCCTGTGCCGACATCGAGCATGGTTGTACCATCGCGAAATTTACGTTCGATCGCGGCAACGCAAAGTTGAGTTGTTTCGTGGGTTCCGGTGCCGAAGGCCATGTTCGGCTCGATGCGAATCACGATCTGTTCATCGCGTTCATCGACCTCGCTCCAAGGAGGGGCGATAACAAAGCGGCCTATCTCGGTGGGTTTCCAATGCTTTTTCCACTCTGCCAGCC
>JACDAK010000118.1 GCA_013695495.1 Blastocatellia bacterium
TCAATTACGATCGTCCCGGTCGTCGGGCTGTCCAGACCGCCAAGCAAATGCAGCAGCGTCGATTTACCGCACCCCGATGGTCCCATTATCGCTACGAACTCACCCGTCTGTACTTCCAGCGTAACGCCGCGCAATGCCGGCACGTTGATCTTGCCAATCTTATACGATTTAGTGAGATCCTTTGTTTGAAGGATGGTTTTCATTCAGACTTAAATACGTGGTGAAATTACTGAACACGAGTGAGCGGAGGCGTACCGATCGGACCGGCCCCCGCCGTAGCTTCGGCTAAGCGTTTGTCCAGATCGATCTCTTCGAGGCTCCAACTATTTTCAAGCAGAAATGCGGCCTGCGGATAAGTACGCCCGATAGCCACCGATTCCGGGTCTTGATACGTCAGCCGCATCGAATATTTATCAAGGGGGCGGGTGATTATTATCTGTAGCGGAAGGTTATTGTAATCGCCCGAGGCCGCCAAATTACCCTCTTTGCCGTAAAGAATGTCAGATTCTATTTCGCCCGCAGCGTTGAATAACTGCTGACGAGCCAGCCTGATCCGCCCGACACGATCGAACCAGAACCTACGCGCGATCTTCATTTCGCCAGATACGCTGCGTTCAAATTCATCGAGCAAATAGTAGCCGCGGTTCACCACCCGAAGAGGCGATTTCTTCGGTTGATCTATGCTTTCTTCGATCTGAAAGATCGTGCTGTGAGCGTATACCTTACTGTCGTCCACGGGCCGTACGAGCATTGCATCCGTGAAATGCTGTGGCCGCATGTTCGCAAAAGCGGTTACACTTTCGACCACCTTTTCATCACCGTTGGCGTCCGCGAACGTGGTCTGCAAACGCGAGTAGTCTGCGCGGTTCGACCCTCTCACGAACTTCTTATATTTGCCGCTGCCGCCGTCCTGCAAGATGGCGACACGAAAGCTACTTCCGTCCGACGTCATTTGTGCGACGTCTGATTTAATGACCGGCACCTGCACCTTCAGCAAAATATTCGCCGGCCGCTGCACAACGATCTCACCGTCAGCCGAACGATATTCTTCTTTGCTGCCAAAATGTGCGAAAGAATTGTCCTCAAACTTCAGGTCCATCTTTGCGCGGAGCGAATCCACACGCGCAAATCTGCCGACCTCGCCCTTAAGCTGAGCAAGCGTAGCATTCTCCGTCTTCAAAAGCGTCGGGGTCTTGCTCTCCTTTTTCACGATAGAACACCCCGCGGAAAACAGGGCAGAAAATGCGAGAATTAGAATGTATAGATGAATGGTTCGAATAGTAGTGAACATCTCAAGTTCTGATGTAAATGCCTGATTACTTGTTGTCTAATGATTCACGCGGCAAACGCACGTTAGAGCTATCAAACTGATGATAATAACACGTTAAAAACGTTCGTCCTAACAACTAATAAGACGCAAAAACGGGGAACAATTGCCCCCCGCTTTCAAATCACTCGAAATATCTCTCGGGGTCAGATGCCGAAAACCCCCGCATCGCGTGTCAGATAATCCTGCATCGTGTATGCGAACATTATCGCAAGCCAGAAAAAGCTCGCCACCGCCGACAGCCATATCAGCCTCGGACTCCAGTAAACATGCATGAAAAACAACATCACAAATGTCATCTTCGTGAACGCGATCAGCAACGCAAGCAGTGTGTTCGCCCCCGGGAATATCGAGTCCAGATCCCAAAACGACGACCAATAGGTGAACAGCGTTCCGACCACAAGGATCGCAAACACTCCAAAATATCCCGGGTAGCCGATGTGGCCATGTTCTTCGTGATGATGATTGTCAGCCATAACCAATTGTCAGTGTAAAAAGTGCCTTCCTAAGAGATACAGTAACGGGAACAAGAAGATCCAGACAATATCGACAAAGTGCCAATACAAGCCCGACATTTCTACCGGTGCAAAATACTCCGCCGAAAACGTATTTAACCACGCCTTCCACAGCAGCCAAAGCATCAGGCCGAGACCGACGATCATGTGAAGAGCATGAAGTCCGGTCATCACAAAATAGATGAAGTAGAACATCCGGACCTTCTCTTGAAACTTATAAAGGTCCGGTTGGTTGTTCGAAAAATATCCGATTCGCTCACTCTCAGTCAAGATCTGTGTGCCGGGACTCGTTCGCTCTTTCTCCAACGCCTGATGAACGAGCGGCATTCCGTAATTCCACTGAAACTCGCCGTTCGGATTTGCCCGTTTCGATGCATCCGATGCCGCAGCCGCGTGTGCACGAGTTTCAAACGGTAGAACGAGATGTTGAGACGAACCATGGTCTGCCGAGCCTGCCGGCGTCTCGCCCGGATCTCCAGGGATCTTCTTATTCCAACCGGCCACGGGCACAAGCCCGCTGTTATATTTGTCCGTATATTCGATGACCTTCACACCCAGGAACACGGTTCCGAAGATCATCGTCAGGATGATCATCAGGACCTGCATATTCCGGTTCGAACGCTGTGCGTAAAACACAGTCAAAGCCATCGTCAGGCTGCTCACAATGAGAACCAGCGTGTTCAATCCGCCCCAGAACGCATCAAGATGATTGCTGCCCTCTGCGAACGCCATCGGGTAACGCGAACGGAACACCAGATATGCCGTGAACAGCCCGCCAAAGAACATTATTTCTTGCACCAGGAACATCCACATGCCAATGGCGACGGACTCTTCCTGCTGTTTCATATTCTCGAACTGGTGCTGAAGCCCCGGCCCGTGATGATGATCTTCGTGTGTTTCTGCGTGTGACGCCATAATCTCTATTCGGACAATGAACTAACTTACTACCGTCGGCCTAATGCGGCGCCGTGCCTCGTCTAGATCCAGCCCGCTTTCTATGCCAAATTCGTACGCTTCCCACGTTACCACGGGCGATTCCTCGAAGTTCAGCGTTGGCGGTGGCGAGCTTGTTCGCCACTCTAGCCCCGGCAGCATCCACGGGTTATCGCCCGCATTCCTGCCGAAAAACAGCGAGTGTGTCAGATAAACAACCGGCATCAACAATCCCACCCCTAGAACCGAGGCACCAGCCGTTGAAAATATGTTGAGCACCTGAAACTCTGCCGGGTACGAGGCGTATCGCCTCGGCATTCCCTGATATCCAAGAATAAATTGCGGGAAAAACGTGAGATTGAACCCGACGAAAACGAGCATCGCCGAGATCTTGCCCCAAAATTCCGAATACATCTTACCCGTCATCTTCGGCCACCAGTAATGGATACCGCCAAGATACGCGATTACCTGCCCGCCAACCATTACATAGTGAAAGTGAGCGACGACAAAGTAAGTGTCTGTCAGATGGACCGTGAGCCCGATTGCTCCTAGGAACAAGCCCGTAAGCCCTCCGATAAGGAAAAGTCCCATAAATCCGATCGCGTACAGCATCGGCGTATCAAATGAAACCGATCCCTTATATAGTGTCGCCGTCCAGTTGAACATCTTGATCGCCGACGGAACCGCGACGACCATCGTCAGGAACGAGAATACAAGCCCTGCATAGATAGACTGGCCGCTGACGAACATGTGATGGCCCCAAACTAGGAAGCCGAAAACAGCGATCGCAATACTCGAAAATGCGATGAACTCATACCCAAAGATCTTTTTCCGCGAAAAATTTGAGATCAGTTCGCTTATCACGCCCATCCCGGGCAGAATCATGATGTAAACGGCCGGATGCGAGTAGAACCAGAACAGATGCTGGAACAGGATCGGATCGCCACCGATCGCCGGGTCGAAAATTCCAACTTGAGCAACTCTCTCGATCGCCAGCAGCAAGATCGTGATCGCGATCACGGGCGTTCCCAGGATCATGACCAAACTTGTCGCGTAGTGCGCCCACACGAACAGCGGTAGCCGGAACCAGGTCATACCCGGGGCACGCATAGTATGGATCGTCACAATAAAGTTCAGGCCGGTCAAGATAGACGAAAACCCGTTGATAAAGATACCGAGCCCGACCGCCATTACATACGAGTTTGAAAAGGTCGTACTGTACGGCGTATAGAACGTCCAGCCCGTATCCACGCCGCCCTGCAGCAGAGCCCAGACCGTTAACGCGCCCCCTATCCAGTAAAGATAAAGGCTTAAAAGATTGACCCGGGGCAGAGCAAGGTCCTTTGCTCCGATCATTAACGGCAGCAGAAAGTTTCCTAATATCGCCGGAATCGACGGGATCAGGAAGAAGAAGATCATCAAGATCCCGTGCTGCGTGAAAGCCTTATTATAAGAAGCCGTCTCTAATAGGTCGCTCGCCGGAGTCAGCAATTCCAACCTTATCGCCGACGCATACAGACCGCCGGCCAGGAAGAATACTGAAACCGATAGGAGATACATTATCGCGATACGCTTGTGGTCCTTGGTCAGCAACCACGACTTCAACGTATAGCCATTGGACAAGTAATTGTCCTTCGGATAAACCGGCTGATCCGGATAAATTGCGTCTGCGTTTTGCATAAAAACTTTACGAGCTATCTGTTAGCTGCCCCCGTCGTGGGGCCGGTTCCTGCGGGCTGTGTTCCTGTGCCTCCAGCGGGTTGGGCCGCAGGTGCCCTGGTAGGCTGCGTCGAAGTGTCAGCCCCGCTCAGCGATTTTACATATGCCACCAAAGCCACAAGCTGCTCCTCCGTAACTTGGCCCTTGAACGTGGGCATTATCGGCTGGTAGCCTTCCACTATCTGCGAGCTCGGATTAAGTATCGAGTTACGTATATATTCTTCGTCGGCAATCACGGTCTGGCCGCCCACCAAGCGAACCTCTCTGCCGAACAACCCCTCGAGCGGGGCACCTCGCTGCTGCGGGCCGCCTGCATGACACGATGCACAGCCAAGCTTATTCTCAAAAAGATCTCTGCCCTGTTCGACCGGCGTCTCGCCGGCGACGCTGCCCTCAAGCCACGCGTCAAAATCGCGCTGTTCCATAACGTACACCCAGCCGATCATTCCCGAATGGTTCAACCCGCAATATTCCGCACAAAACAGTTGGTATCTTCCGGGCTTTGTCGCTTCAAACCAAAGGTACGTATACCGACCCGGAACCACGTCCGTTTTCGTCCGAAAAGCGGGTATCGAAAAATCGTGAAGGACGTCTTCCGTCGTCATCGTTAACTTGATCTTGCGGTTCACAGGAACATGAAGTTCGTTGATCTCGCTGTGCCCAGTCTCATGCTGGATCTTCCACATCCACTGTTTGCCGACGACATAAACATTCATACCGTCATCCGGTATCCGGTACTGGCTGAAATACACGATCGCACCGCCCAGGAAGATCGTCATCGAGATCACGAAAGGGATGATCGACCAAACGGTTTCGAGCATGATCGAACCGTGAATTTCATCCGGCGTCGCAAACTTCTCCTTTTCACGATACTTCAACGCGAAGTAGAAGATCGCCAACACGATCGGGATCGAAAACGCCACACTGATCGCGATGAGGTAAAAATATAATAGGTCAACCTGCCACGCGAACGTTGAGGCCTGTTCCGGAAAAAATGGAACCCACGAATTGGTTTGCATAATCTCTAATTACACCGAAGACGCTACCAAACGGCTTAACCCGCGGCTATGCGTAATCGCCCTTCTTTCTCCCGCGCCGCCAAAAGATGAATCCCATTATCCCCATCCCGATCAGCGTTGCCACTGCCGTCGCACGCAAGGCGCTCAGCACTGCAAAACCATATTTTCCGGTCGAAGGGTCATAGTGGAAACAATATAAAAGCAGCTGTTCCGTAACGCCGCCGACCTTGTTGTCAGCGGATTCTACCAGCCCGAGTTTCACGTCGCGCGGAGCATAGTCAATGCCGTAGAAATATCTCGAAACCGTGCCCTCCGGCGTCAGTAGAATGATCCCGCTCGCATGTGCAAATTGCGCCGATTTCTCGTCCCACTCGTACGAGAACCCCACCGATCCCGTAATAGCATCGATCGCAGCCTGGTCGCCGGTCAGAAAGTGCCAGCCGTTTTCCGTTCCCGGGCGGCCATAGCGATCCATGTACCCCGCCTTTTTATTTCGAGCAAGTTCCGGTTTATCGTTTTCCGACGCGTCGAAGCTGATCGCGATCACATCGAACTCTTTGCCGGCGTCGAACCCGATCCCTTTGAGAGTCCCGGTCAGACCATTAAGGACCTGATTGCAAAGCATCGGACATTCGTAATAAACGAGTGCGAGAATAACTGGACGCCCTTGGTTCAGCAAGTCACCCAACCGAACCTGCTCTCCGTCTGAATTTTTGAAGACTGCATCAACCGGGACCTGCTCACCGAGCTTCTGCTCGATGCCTACCTGCTTTAGCGGTGTGGGCAGACCCTCGGCTGTTTCCGTGCTTTTCGAGGGGTCGTACTTCCGAGGTGAATAAAGCGGTGAATTGTAATGTTCGTTCTTTTGGGCAAGCACCGAACTGCCGCCGGCGATAAACATCATTGCCGCGATCAACGTTAAACTAAGCTTGCGAGAAATCCCCGAATACATCATTACCCCGCTTATTTTCTCAATCCTGTTGCCATGCGGCCCGAACTTGCCTCCGAAATGATCGCACGCGATTGCCGCTCGATCTCATCCGCTTCCGGTCCGCTCGCTGCCGGTACGTTCTGTTCTAGAAATCGCTTTTTCGCTTCTTCCAACGGCATCGTTATCATCGTTCCTGTTTCCGGGTGTCGCGCACCGTCTAGCCACAGTCGATCCCACTGCTTTCGAAGCTCCCGATACTCCGCCTGCGGTTCGCGAAGCTCGAGGTTCACCCTGCCCTGCTCACTTTCGACCCCGAAACCGGGAGCAGCCTGAAGCCGCGGCTCCGGCGGAAGGCTTTCAACCTGGCCCCTCGCCATCGGGTTCGTCGTCGCCTTCTCTTCAGCGGCGTTCTCTTCGAGTACGCGATACAAAGCCGCCATCAGCCCAAACGTGATAACGATCAGCAAAAACAACCCGACGCCGAAATAAACGATCCCCTTCAGCCCGATGATGTTTTGCTCATATGGCTTGTCGAAATCGACGAACGATTCTTCGTGTTTTGTCTTTCCCATAATCGTTAGTGTCCGCGACCGTGTCTCACCGCATCTTCAAGGAACGGGTCCATCACGGGCACCAGCGGCCGCTTCGCAAGCTGCCCAAAGAAGTACCAGAGCCATATTCCGCCAATGGCGATCGGTGCCGCAAAATCCATCCAGCTCAGAATGAACGCACCCTTTTCGATCGTTTTATCGATTCGGGGATTCGGCCCAATCAGATAGAACATATCGACAAGCCGCATCACAAGGATGAATCCGCCGACCGCAGCCAGCCACTTCATCTTCCGCTTCAATTCTTGCTGAAGCAACAGCAGGAACGGCACCGCGAAGTGAAAAACCACCAGCAGCACGCCGACCCACATCCACGAGCCTCTCATCCGCACCAGATACCAACCCGTTTCTTCCGGAATGTTGCCTGACCAGATGATCAGGAACTGCGAGAAATTGAAGTAAGCCCACACCATTGTCAGCGCTAGCATCAGTTTGCCGAGATCATGGAAATGCCTCTTGCCGAGGATCCGGTTCATAGGAGCCTTGTCCGACAAATAAACAAGAACGATGACGCAAAAACAGAAACAGCTAAGAGCCCATCCTGCAACGAACAGCAGCCACCAAATAGTTGAGAACCAATGCGCGTCCAACATCATCACCCAGTCGACGGTTGCAAATGTGACAACAAGTGCATAGAACACGATCGCCGGGCCCGAAAACTGTTTCGGTATGCTCAGATATTTCGCCGCCTCTTCCCAATCCGTCGCCTTATCCTGTGCGGCCGACCACTTGTTAAGCAGCCACATAATTGCGATGAAAAACGCAAAATAGATGACCGATCTCAATATCCAGCTCTCTTGAGTCATGAACCATCCGCGGTGCGCGATGGCATAATCATTCGCCGGCCACGTCGTCCAATAGTGATACGACGTGATGAACATCAGCGGGATAAAGAGCACGAAAACCAGTGGAAGGGTCCGCGACGCGGCTTCCAGTATGCGCCTGGTCACCAGCCCCCACGCTCCGCCCGTTAGGTACTGAAGCATCAGCACGCCGAGGCTTCCAAGAGCCAACCCGCCCCAAAAAATGAATCCCAGCAGCCACGATCGGAGAGCCTGTTCCGGAGAGAAATACGCACCGGCCGCCCATGCGAGCAGAGCGATTCCGCCTACGCCTAATGCGATCGGCCTCAGTCGGTCCAGATCAGCCGGGGCCGCATAATCATGGTTATTCGCCATTACTGTGCCCCCCCATTGTTG
>JACDAK010000125.1 GCA_013695495.1 Blastocatellia bacterium
GGTCATAAGACTCCGAAGCGGTATGCCGTCAAACTCGTCCGGCGAGTCATCAAATCGGACGATCGATCCGATACCGACAACTTCGGAACCGAAGTCGCGAATCAACCGAATCGTATCTCTCATCGCACGGCCGGAGCGCACAATGTCGTCAACGATGATCGCCGGATAAACATCACCTTCGCGGATATACTGGCGAAATTGCCGTTTGCCGTCTTCCATTTCTGCCCAGTAGATCTGATCGGCCGTAAGGGCCTGGCGAACGCCGAACGCGACCATAATGCCGCCGGGGCTGGGGCTGATGATCGATACCTGCGGAAGACGGCTTGAGATCGACTTTTCCATGCGGAACATGCGGCTGAGGCCCACCGAAAGGATGCGGGCGTTATCGTAGTAACGAAACGCCAAGGGCATTTGAAAATAATGTGACGCGTGCTTGCCGTTGGGATAAACGAAATGACCCCGCCGATAAGCCCCTGTGCTCCGCAGGATCTCCATCACTGACTCGGATGAAGGGATTAGATCTACCATGAATGCTCCTGTTTCTAAATATATCGGGACTTGCAAGCCGTTTATTCTAATCGGCTAACCGCCAATTATCAAATTTCGTCCGCCAATACCTCTTGAGCCAGCCGCCGGTGATCAAGGCTGACACCTTGCGGCATTTCAGCAGGTTTGAACCACTCGAAACCCAGAATTTCACGGCTGGCGATCACTGGTTCACCCAGCGCCCGTGCCGAAAAAACAATTTCCAAGTGCCTTCGAAAGGTGCGAACCCGCCGAAGCTTTAGCTCATCCAAATCGATTGTGATCTCTTCGTGTATCTCGCGTCGGATCGCCTTCTCTGGGCTCTCACCACGATTGATGAAGCCACCGGGCAGCCCCCACCCGGACGCCGGTCTCAACAAGTGGTCAAGCAGCAGCACTTCTCCCAGTTCATTGAATATTACAACTACGGCTGAGGCCGTAAAGCGGTCGTGGACGAGCCGTATCATGCGGGCTCTGATCACTGTCGGCGTTATGCGCCAGGCTTTTCCGATGAGAGTTCTCAGCATTTATTATCTTTTCGAACGGTTTTCTTGCATATTGCGGTCAAAATGGCGGAATACTTCTGGAAGTTAAACACGTTTGGACGTTTGTTCTAATAGAGCCGCGGTTTGGCTAAACAGTTCTCTCGGCTCCCTGCCAGTACTCCACACGTTTCTAAGAATCAGAATGAAATATCTAAAGTTTCGCACACCTTTCCTCTTTTTGTTGTTTATTGCGGTCATTTCCGGGCTCCCCGCGTACGCTCAGGACCAGAAACTCCGCGAAGACCTCAACCGCTCCTTCACGAAATTTGACCTCGCAACACCTACCCGGTCTGAGTCAGACACGTTCAACGGCCGTCAGATCGTTTATCGTCTTATGGCGGAAGGCCGTGAATTCGAGTTGATCGTCGAGCCCAACGACATCCGCGCCGAGCAATATCGAGCTGAAGATACAGGGACGACCGGGACCACGGCGATAGAGATGCGAGACGTCTTTACATATAAGGGCCGCATAAGCGGCAAAGAAGGTTCGGAAGTTCGGCTTTCTATCAGAGGCGACCGTGCCGAGGGCTTTTTTGCAGATGGCGAAGACAGATTCTTTCTTGAGCCCGCAGCGAGGTATTCCGAAGCAGCGGGCGCGCGGCAGATCGTGGTGTACCGGGCGGAGAACTCGCTGAACCAGGAGACTTTCTGGTGTCACGCTGACGTTCCGGGCAAGATCGCATACGGCCGTGAGATAGCAGGTTCGGGGGCTGCTCCTGAACCTGAAACCACCCTCCGACGGCTGGATATTGCAACGGACGCGGATTTTGAATATGTGAACACCCTCGGAGGTGCGGTAAATGCCAACAACGAGATTCTCGCGATACTCAACATGGTAGAAGGCGTTTACAACTTGGAATTGAATCTGACCATACGCGTGACATTTCAGCACACCTGGACCTCGCCGGATCCTTACGGCAGCTCAAATTCGAGCGGCGTGCTGACAAATTTTCGAAATTACTGGAACACTAACTACCCGGTCTACAGCGTGCTTCGTTCAACGGCCCATCTCTTCTCGGCAAAATCATACGTTCAGTCACAAGGCATCGCCTATGTCGGCGTGATCTGCAACAACACGAGCGCGGCCTACGGCGTTAACGGATATTTGAGCTGGGCTCCCGGCAAGTTCCTGATTCCTGCGCACGAGCTAGGACATAACCTCGGCGGCAATCATGCCGAGACGAATCAGGGCTGCGGGAGCACGGTCATGAACGCCCAGCTTTCGGGTTCGACCGCGATGTCGTTTTGCCCGTTTTCACGGACTGAGATAAACACATATGTCGCCTCTAACACTTCGTGTCTTGGCACGGTAGGCTTCCGGCCGTTCGACTTTGACGGCGACCGCAAATCGGACATGGCGGTGTTTCGCCCCTCTACAGGTACTTGGTACACGCGGCTCAGCAGCGGTACGTTCGGCACTTTTCATTTTGGCCAGGCAGGCGACATCCCTGTCACTGCTGATTACGACGGTGACGGCAAGAGCGACATTGCTATCTATCGCGACGGTTACTGGTGGCGGCTGAAATCAGCGACAAACACAGTCGATACGATCCACTTTGGATATGCGGACGACATTCCGGTACCAGCTGATTACAACGGCGACCGCAAAGCTCAGGTCGCGGTTTTCAGGCCTTCCGAAGGTTACTGGTACATTCGCGAAGACTCGGGCAGCTACGCCATGATCCACTTCGGACAGGCCGGCGACGTTCCGCTTCCGGCCGATTTCGACGGCGACCGCAAGGCAGACATCAACATATTTCGTCCCGCATCAGGAACATGGCACCGTCGGAACAGTTCAAACGGCGCGAATCTTGGAATGCACTTCGGGGTCCCGGGCGACAAGCCGCTCATCGCTGATTTTGACGGCGACGGCAAGTCGGACATCGCTGTTTGGCGTCCTTCGGACGGGCACTGGCATTACCTGAGAAGCTCAAATGGGTCGTACCACACGGTACATTTCGGGATCGCCACCGATATTCCCACCCCGGCTGACTACGACGGTGACGGAAAGACCGATATCGCCGTTTACCGTCCGCTTGACGGAATGTGGTATCGCCTCAACAGCGGCAACGGTGCGTTCATAATGACGCACTACGGCATTCCCAACGATCAACCTGTCCATTCTTATTACCTCCGATAGTATCGAAGCGATGGGTGATAGGGAGCGGTTTCGGCCGCTCTTTTTCGTTTGTTCGCGTTAGAATGTGTTGATGCTCGACTACCTTGAAGAGGGACGGATGATGACGTGGGCCGAGGTCTCGGAGGTCCATCGGTCGCGTAACGGGATCTATCATCGACGCGGCAGGCTCGTGTCACTCTTAACCGATTTCGGACGGATCAATCGTTGTTATCCGGACTTTGTGGGAAATTCGCCTGAGGTTATCCACTACACGGGTTCCGGTCGGCGAGGCGATCAGAAACTCGACGCGGCGAATGAAGCTTTGCATAGCGCGATCGGGTTGGGGCACGCGGTTCCGCTTTTCAACAAGCTTGGGGTGAACCGGTGGGAATTTCTCGGGATGTGGCGGGTGGCGTCGTCGATTTACGTTCGAGAGGAAGGAGAAGACCGGATGGTGTGGAAGTTTGAACTGCGAAAAGTTTAAGAGTTGTTGCCCAAGGGCTTTAACGGCACGGCGGCGGGATTCGTATCATAGGCACGATCCCTAATGCCTCTCGCCCCAAAGAACTCGGCCTGACCGATGCGTACATTATGTATCGTGAGCTATAATTACGGCTTTCGATATGACTAATGACGAACAACTGGCATTTCTAAGAAAGGGCACGGTCGATATGATCCGGGACGAGGATCTGAAGGCGAAGCTGGATCGGTCGGAAAGAACGGGCAAGCCGCTGCGAGTGAAGCTGGGGCTGGACCCGACGGCGCCTGATATTCACCTCGGGCATACGGTCGTGATTCGGAAGCTGAAGGCTTTTCAGGACCTGGGGCATACCGTCATCTTTCTAATCGGCGATTTCACGGGCATGATCGGCGATCCTTCAGGTAAGAACGTGACGCGGCCGCCTCTTTCGCGTGAGGAGATCGAGGCGAATGCGAAGACCTATCAGAAGCAGATGTTCAAGCTGCTCGACCCGGAGCGGACCGAGCTGCGTTTTAACGGCGAGTGGATGCATAAGTTCACCGCTGCTGATTTTGTTAAGCTTACGGCGAAGACAACGGTCAGGCAGATACTTGAGCGCGACGATTTTACCAAGCGGATGAATGAGGAGAAGCCGATCTCGCTGCACGAACTGCTTTACCCGTTGGTACAGGGGTATGACTCGGTCGCGCTTGAATCAGACGTCGAGCTTGGAGGGACCGATCAGAAGTTCAATCTGCTGATGGGTCGTGAGCTGCAGCGGGAATTCGGCCAGGAGCCGCAGGTGATAATCACGACCCCGCTGCTCGAGGGGCTCGACGGCGTCAACAAGATGTCGAAATCGCTCGATAATTATATCGGCATTGAGGAGCCGCCGACCGAGATGTTCGGCAAGATAATGTCGATCTCGGACGAGCTGATGTGGCGATATTATGAGCTGCTCACGGATCTGCCGAGTGACGAGATCGCGTCATTGCGTTCTAAGTGCGAAAGCAGTGATGAGAACCCGCGGAACGTAAAGGTTGAGCTTGCGAAACTGATAATAAGAGACTTTCACTCGCAGGAGTATGCAGACGCTGCAGAAGAGGAATTTGACCGGCGGTTCGTGCAGAAAGAAGTGCCGGACGAGATCGAAGAGACGACGGTTGATGCGGGTGAGTTTAAGATAGCTGATCTGCTGGCGGCGACGGGCCTTGCGGCGTCGAAAGGCGAAGCGAAAAGGCTGGTCGAACAAGGCGGCGTACGAATCAACGGCGAAAAAGCATCGAATTCAGGAGCGGATATCTCGATCAGAGCCGACGCTGTGCTGGTTCAGGTGGGCAAACGAAAATTCCTGAAGATCAGCGGCCGATAGGCTTTGAGCAATCCGTGTCAAGATATATAATCGGCGCCGCCGGCTACATTTATTTATGAAGAGGGCAACGCAATTAAAAAGGGAAAAGATGGCTGAGCGGTGGAACTCGGTCGTCAGTGCCGAACGCCCGCTGCGCGAGTTGGTCGGCAACCTTTCGAAAGTTGCTAAGTCCGCGATCGATGAGGCGAATAGCCTTTCGCTTGAACAGGTTCGTATAGAAGTTCCTCGTCTCCCCAAAACACTCAGTGGGCTGCGCATCGTTCATCTTTCAGA
>JACDAK010000136.1 GCA_013695495.1 Blastocatellia bacterium
CGCCTAGGCCGTAACGCCGCACCCGCCGGCGCAGAAACCTTGCTCGACGCATTGATCAGCGAAACCGACGAGGCTCTTCTGGCTTCGCTCTTTGCCGCGTGGAATGAAAAAGGCATCGCCGAGGATGAGATCGTCGTCATCGCCAGCGTTTTGCGGCATCGATGCCTCCGCGTCACTTCACGGCACGACGTCTTCGCCGATATAGTCGGCACCGGCGGCAGCTTGGCCAAAACTTTCAACGTCTCCACAGCAGCAGCCTTTGTCGCCGCGGGCGGCGGGCTCGCCATTGCGAAACACGGAAACCGCGCAGCAACCAGCGCGTCAGGGAGCGCCGACGTGCTCGAGCAGCTCGGCGTCCGCCCCGGCAACGGCTCCGCCGAACGCTGCCTGAACGACATCGGCATCTGCTTTATGTTCGCCCCCGAACACCATCGGCTATCGCCGACTCTCGCAAAGGTCCGCCGCGGCCTCGGCTTCCCCACCATCTTCAACTGCGTTGGCCCCCTGTGCAACCCCGCCGGTGCCCCGCACCAACTGATCGGTGTCTGGAATGCGGAACTCGTGCCCATCATGGCAAACGCCCTCTCACGTCTCGGAACCAAACGTTCATGGATAGTGCACGGAAAATCAGGCCTCGACGAGATCGCCATCAGCGGCACAACCGCCGTCGCCGAGGTAAACGGAAATAGCGTCACGCAGTTCGAGATCGAACCCGAAGCGATGAGCCCCGTCCGCAAAGAGTCTGAAAATATCCGCACGTCCTCGCCCGCTGAAAGCGCTGCTCTGATCCGAACGGTGTTAAACGGCCACGCCGCCGGCTCCGCCGCAGAATCTATCGTTCTCATGAACGCCGCCGCTGCATTCTATATCGCTGGCGCCGCCCCGACATTTTCCGATGGTGTCGAGATGGCAACTGTCAGCATCCGCAGCGGTGCTGCGTCGAAAAAGCTAACTGAACTCGCGGAGGCTACCCAGATATGATGGCCGATTTCCTAAGCACGATCATCGAAAAAAAGCGGGCTCGGGTCACCGAACTGCTGCTCTCGAAAAGTCTGGAGGAAATGAAGGATGGTGCCGCCGAAGCTCGTGCGGGCCGACCGCCCGGCGCTTTCCGCAACGCCTTCACACCGGACGCCCCGAACATAATCGCCGAATTCAAAAGAGCCTCACCCTCACTCGGCGTCATCAACGACGGCCGCGACCCCGTCGAATCCGCCCTCGCATACAAAAAAGGCGGAGCCGCAGCAATATCCGTCATAACTGAAGAGGATTTTTTCGGCGGGACGCTCGACGATCTTAGGTCGATCAGGGCCGCTGTTGACCTGCCGCTGCTGCGAAAAGATTTTATCGTCAACGAGTTCCAGATATACGAATCAGCCGCGGCCGGGGCCGACGCGATCCTGCTCATCGCCGCCGCACTGTCACCCACTCAGCTCACCGAGTATTCCGACGCTGCCCGCTCGCTCGGCATCGACGCACTCGTTGAGGTGCACGACGCTGCCGAGCTCGAAATCGCCGCGAACGCCGGTGCATCTATCATCGGCATCAACAACCGCGACCTCCGCACGTTCAAGGTCTCACTCGCGGTCTCGCGACATCTCATAACCCACGCCCCAAAAGACAACGTGATGATCGCCGAAAGCGGCATCGCCACCGCAGACGATATCGCAGAACTCCGCGCTCTCGGCTTCCAAGGCTTCCTCATTGGCGAGATCCTAATGCGAAGCGGTGACCCCGCGGCAACACTTATGCAATTAAGGGGGGCGTCACAATGACACGCGTAAAGATCTGCGGAATAACAACTGTGAATGACGCCTTGTCGGCCGCCGAAATAGGCGCCGATGAACTGGGCTTCAACTTCTACTCCCTCAGCCCGCGCCACATCTCCGCCGACGCCGCCGCCGAGATCACACGGCAGCTGCCCTCGCACATCCAAAAGATCGGCGTGTTCGTAAACGCTAGCATCAACGACATCGCCCACATCGCGACCACCGCCAAACTCGACGCCGTCCAACTCCACGGCGACGAGACACCCGGGTATATCGAAAAGCTGCGACGCCTCACCGAATGCGGGGTAATCAAGAGCCTGCGAGTATCAGGATCGCTGAACGTCGAAGACATCCTCGCCTTCTGCGCCGACGCGATCCTCCTAGACGCCTACTCACCCGCCGCCCGCGGTGGAACCGGCGAAACGTTCGATTGGGACCTCGCCGCCAACCTGTGCGGCGTCATCCCGAAACTTTATCTCGCGGGCGGTCTTTCACCCGAAAACGTCCCAGACGCTATCCGCAAAGTTCGCCCTTTCGCCGTCGACGTCTGCAGCGGCGTCGAATCATCCCCCGGCAACAAAGATGCCGCAAAAATAAAAGACTTTATCGAAAGCGCTCGAAGTGTAAT
>JACDAK010000162.1 GCA_013695495.1 Blastocatellia bacterium
CTTCGCATCCCTGATCCGCTTATCTACGACGCCTGACTCCTCCAAGATGACGATCTCGGTCAGATACTCGTTCATCGCGAACTCTTCGAGGAGATCACCCGATCCGCGGCGCTCGGGGATAAGCCTGATCCCGATCGCTAGAAGGTATATAGTGCCGACGGCGAACATGATCAGCCCAAGCGGGGCAAATTCAAACATCGTAAATGCACGCAGGCCGTTCTTTTCCGCGATGGAACTTACCAGGATGTTGGTGGAGGTGCCGATCAGTGTACAGACGCCGCCGAACATTGACGCGAACGAAACGGGAATGAGTATCTTAGAAGCACTGAAGCCGGTGTCGCGGGCGACGCCAAGCAGGATCGGGAGGAATATCGCGATAACCGGCGTGTTGTTGATGAACGCCGACAGCAGGGCCACCACTACCATCACTGCAAATATTCCGACCCAGAAACCCCTCTTGAAAACCATGCTCACGAAGGTTCCTAGGAAGCTGACAGCCCCTGTCTTGAACAAGCCGGCGCTCAAAACGAACATTGATGCCACCGTGACAGTCGCTGCATTGCTAAATCCCCCAAGCCCCTCAACAGGGGAGATAATGCCGCTCAGCAGCAGCAACGCCATAACCAACAGAGCGACCATGTCCACGCGGAGCTTTTCGGTCACGAACAGAATGATCGCGAGCAGCAGGACGGCCAGAACTATGATGATATCGAGGGACATTGATATCTGCGTCGGCATGACGCTTCATGGGGGCCGACGCGTAGGTGCTATTCTTGAAGCGAAAAACGTTTTCGAAAGTATAATTGTTGAGGTCGGCGTTCGACAAAGTGCAACTGCACTTTAGCTACGAATTATGAACCCTATCGAAATAACATCCCCGCCCTCGCCTGTCTAAACATAAACTGAACGTTCTTCCGTCTCCCGGCTGATCGCATATGTGGTGGAACTTTGCCGCGACGTCGAAGGATCTGATCGAAGAGGCAAAGCTGAGGTGGCACCGCGGTGAATTTGATTCGATCCCAAATGAAAAGGGCTTCGTTCCGCGTCCCAAAGGAAGCTTCCCGGAGCCCCAGCCGTTGTAATTCGCACCTGCCTAAGGAACTTCAACTTGATCGATCTGCGCCTTTTGCAGCTTTCCTGAGTAGTCGATGTAGAGCGACTTCCACTCGCTGAAGATGTCGAGAACCTGCGTGCCCGCTTCGCGGTGACCATTGCCGGTCCCCTTTGTCCCGCCGAACGGGAGGTGAACCTCAGCACCGATGGTCGCTGAATTTACATAGCAGATTCCCGTGTAAAGCTCCTGCATCGCGTAAAACGCTTTATTCACGTCCTGAGTGTAGATCGCTGACGAGAGGCCGTATTTGACGCCATTGACGATATCGATCGCCTCATCAAGCGTCGAGAACGGAACGACGCTCGTCACCGGGCCGAAGATCTCTTCTTGCTCGACCCTCATGCCGGGCTTAACATCGCTGAATACGGTCGGCTCGATGAAGTAGCCGTTCTTGTATTCGCCTTTGGTCAGGGCATTGCCGCCGCAGGCGAGTGTCGCTTTATCCTCTTTCTGGCCGATCTCAATGTAGCTCAAGATCTTATCCATCGCTCGCTGATTGATAACGGGGCCGACCTCGGTCTTTTCATCAAGCCCGTTGCCGACGCGAAGTGCTTTGACCTTTTCGACCAGTTTCTGCACGAATTTCTTATAGACCTTTTTATGTACGATCAGCCGCGATGACGCCGTGCAGCGCTGGCCGCTGGTCCCGAAAGCTCCCCATAGCGAGCCCTCGACCGCGTTATCAAGATCCGCGTCGTCCATAATGATGATCGCGTTCTTGCCGCCCATCTCGAGCGAAACGATCTTATTATCGCGTGCACACTGTTCGGCGATCTTGGCCCCGGTCGCGGTAGATCCCGTGAACGAGATCAGCCGAACATCTTCGTGTTCGACCAACGCAGCACCCACATCGGCACCATGGCCATTGATCACGTTGACGACCCCGGCCGGAATGCCGGCCTTCTCGGCGGCCTTCACCAAATTTATCGTCGAAAGCGGCACGTCTTCGCCCGACTTGATCACGACTGTGTTGCCGCACACCAACGCAGGGATCAACTTCCACGACGGGATCGCCATCGGAAAGTTGAACGGCGTGATCAGCCCGCAGAGCCCCACGGGTTGGCGAACGCACATCGCAAACTTGTTCGGCATCTCGGCAGGCGTCGTAAAACCATGCAGCCTGCGGCCTTCGCCTGCGGTGTAGTAGGTGCAGTCGATCGCCTCTTGCACATCACCGCCGGCTTCTTTTAGAACCTTGCCCATTTCGCGGGTCATTTCGCGTGTATACTGGTCCTTATTGTCGCGGATGATCTCCGCGAGGTTGAACAGAAGTTCCGCGCGTTTCGGGGCCGGAGTTCGCCGCCAACGCGTTGCTGCGGCGGCTGCCGCTGCTACAGCACGGTCCACGTCCTCAGGCACCGATTTTGGAAAGCGCCCGATGACATCTGTTGTGTCTGCAGGGTTTACGTTATCAAACGATTCGCCCGATGAGCTTTTTACCCACTCGCCACCAATATAATTGTGAAATGATTTTACGGATGATCTCGTCCGTTTCGCTTCTTTTGCTTTCGCCATATGAACTAAATTATTAAAGATAAAAGGCTTCAAGTCCAAACGAGAACATCACATTCTCGTTTGACCTTGAAGCCGTTTCACAATTACGTGCAGACTATTGAACCGTGAACTGCACGATCTTCAGCTGAGTACTCCTACTCGAGGGGAAAAAGCTCAACACATGCATCACCACCGGGTCGCCTTTCTTCAGTCCGCGAACAACCTTGTTGAAGGTCGCCTCATCCGGAACCGCCTGCCGATTTATCCTCATGATCAAGTCGCCCTCGCCTAATCCGTCGTTGCCGTTCGAAAGTTTCACATCCGCAAGAAAGCTATCAGGGTTGATAGATCGGACGATCATTCCCTTCTGGCCCTCAAGGTTATATGTCGAAGCGATCGCCGGCGTTATCATCGCCACCGTCAATCCAAAAGGCCTCGTGTCAACCGGCTTTGGCGGGCTAGGCCGCGCGTCCGAATCCCGCTCTGTACGTCTAGCGTTTTGATCGCCACGCTCGCCGAGTGCCATTGAGGTCGTCCGCCGTTCAAGCCGGTTGTCCACCTCACGAAGGTAGGTTACATCCACCTTACGTCCCGGCTCAGTTCCCGCCACCTTCGAGATCAGGTCCTGTGCGCTTATTATCGAACGCCCGTCAAATTCCACGATCACATCGCCGGCCTCCAGCCCGGCCTTTCCAGCCGGCCCTACTTCGCCGCGAACATCCGTAATTATCGCTCCACGCTGATCGTTATCCAGCCCGTAGACCTTCGCGTATTCCGCCTGAACGCTGTCGAGCAGTACGCCAAGGAATCCGCGTCGCACCTTTCCGAACTGAACTATCTGCTTATAAACGTTCTCCGCGTCAAACGAAGGCAGTGCAAACCCGACACCATTAGAATCACCCGTGGTTGTCGCGATCTGCGAATTTACCCCGATCACCTCGCCCCTGAGATTAACAAGCGGCCCGCCCGAGTTTCCGCGATTTATCGCAGCATCCGTCTGAATGAACCTCTGAAAAGGCGTCGCGTAAGGCGTTTCGCGATTCGTCTGCGAGATGATCCCCGCCGTGACCGTTCGGCTCAGCCCAAAAGGCGAACCGATCGCCAGCACCCACTCACCGACCCGCGAAGCGTTGGAATCTCCGAACCGCGCTACCGGCAGCTCGCGACCCGCATCGATCTTCAAAACCGCGATATCCGTATCAGAGTCCTCACCGACCAGATTTGCGATATATTCCTCGCCCGATTCCAACCGCACCGTGATCCGTACCGCATTTTCCACCACATGAGCATTGGTAATGATAAAGCCTCTCTTATCGACGATAAACCCGCTGCCCACCGCGCTCGGCGCACGCCTCGGAAGCTGCCGACGTAAGAATTCTGACAGGTCGTCGGAATCGCCCGGAACAGTCCTGTTCCTCGCAGCAGCATCCGGCGTTCGCCCTCGCGCGTCGATACTTACCACTGACGGCTCAACCCTTTTTGCGATATCAGCAAATGCATCGGACAACGCCGCCGGCGAAAGTACAGCGGGCGCAGTCTCACCTTCGGCTCTGATCTGGCCAATAGCAGTTTGGCCGGTGAAAAATAGCCCGATGATAAGGGCCGCCGCTGCCGAAAAGCCGCGTCGAGCGCCGGTTGATTGCTTTCTAATTTCTGTCATTGACCTTACTCCTTGGTAAAAATGGCTGGCCGGTGCGAAAGGCCGTGTGTGAATTATAACAAAAGCCGCAGGTGCAGTTGAACTTTTTCTCAGGTCCTAAGCAGCACCTTCAGCCCGCCGCCCTTCTCCGCTCTTTCAAATGCTTTGATTCCTTGGGTCAGATGAAACTCATCCCCAATAAGATCGCCCACCTCCCACTTTCTCGTCGCCAACATCTCGATCGCCGGTGCAAAACGCCCGCATCGCGAACCGACAACAGATATCTCGTCGACAACAACCCTCCATGCTTCCCAATTCGTCTTCCCGTGAAAAGCGGATTTAAGTACGATTCGCCCGCGCGGCCTTACAAGATCCATCGCGGCTGCAAATCCCGACTCCGAACCGCTCGCCTCAACCACCACATCAAACTGCCGAAGCTCGGATTTCGGCAGATCACCCACCAGCTTCGTCTCGATCCCCCTCTTCGCTGAGATCGCAAGCTTCGACGCATGCTTCCCTATCAGCACAACATTCGGCGTGATCTGCGCCAACGCCCATGCACAAAGCGTCCCAAGCTTTCCATCCCCGATCACCGCTACCTTATCGTCGGCCGCGATCTCCGTTCTCTCCGCGATCCCCATCGCCGCCGCCAACGGCTCCACGAACACAGCTTCTTGATCACTGACGTTTGCCGGCACCTCCAACAGATTGCGCGCAGGCAGCTTCAAAAATTCAGAATGGGCACCATCTCGCCCCTTTATTCCCAAGACCGTTCGCCCAAAACAGTGCCGCTCATCTCCCGCACGGCAGACTTCGCATTCACCGCAGCCGACGTTTATCTCCCCAACAACCCGCTTCCCTGCCATCTCAGGAGCCGACGCCGCCTGTTCCACAACGCCCACAAATTCATGGCCGATCACTCCGGCAAACCCTGCATAGCCTCGGGCGATCTCGATATCCGTGTTACAGATGCCCGAATAGAGGACGCGTATGAGA
>JACDAK010000266.1 GCA_013695495.1 Blastocatellia bacterium
CTTCCATGCTGCGGCCGATGTTACGTCCAAGCAGACGGCATATGTCGTCAAAAATAACACCGTAGCCGTATATGGCATCAAGGATAAATGGGCAGACGTCGAATTCGTCTCCGATGGCGGCCGGTCGACCCGCGGCTGGATATTGGCTATTACTTTATACCCCGAGCGGCCATAAAGATCGTTGATTCGAAATGGATCTGATAAATCAAAATCTTTTAACTTTGCTGATCCTGCTTCCGGTGATCGGCGCGTTCGCGCTTGTCGGTCATCAGATGTTTTGGAAGAAAGAAGAGCATCTCAAGTGGGTAACGCTTTTTATCACGTTGGCCATCTTCCTGCTGTCGCTGCTTCTGCTTACCGGATCGTCAACGGCTTCGTCGGCCGGGTTCTTTTTTGAGCAGAACGTTCCGTGGATTCAGGCGATCAACACGAACTATCACGTCGGCGTCGACGGTCTAAGCCTCTGGCTCGTGATCTTGACAACGTTCATTATGCCGATCGCCGTGCTTTCGACGTGGCACGCGGTCGAAAAGCGGCCCCTGGCGTTCTACGTATTTCTGCTGCTGCTGCAAAGCGCGATGGTCGGCGTGTTTGTGTCGCTTGACCTGCTGGTGTTCTATCTGTTTTTTGAAGCTTCCCTTGTTCCGATGTTTTTTCTTATCGGAATATGGGGCGGCGCGAATCGAATTTATGCGGCGGTTAAGTTCTTTATCTTCACCGCCTTCGGCAGTCTGCTGATGCTGGCTGCGATCATCAGCTTATATTACCTGCATATGCAGGCCACCGGGGTGGGATCGTTCGATTTCGTCACGATCCTTAACTCGCTTCAGACGGGTGCGTTATCGTTCGCGCCGCAAACGGGAATGCTGTTGTTCCTGGCGTTCGCTTTGGCATTTTCGATCAAGGTGCCGCTGTTTCCGTTTCACACTTGGCTGCCGGATGCTCATACCGAGGCTCCGACGGCGGGCTCCGTAATTCTTGCCGCTGTTTTGTTGAAGATGGGAACTTACGGGCTGATGCGGTTCAATTTTCCGCTGTTTCCTGATGCGAGCAGAGAACTGGCGTGGATCTTTATCATTCTTGCGATAATCGGGATCATCTACGGTGCATTGGTTGCGATGGTGCAGCCGGACATTAAACGGCTTGTCGCTTACTCGTCCGTCGCCCACATGGGTTTTGTGATCCTGGGAATGTTCTCTTTCACGGAGTGGGGCATGCAGGGAGCTCTTTACCAGATGCTCAACCACGGCATCTCGACTGGTGCGTTGTTCCTTCTGGTCGGTTTCATATACGAACGGCGGCATACGCGCGAGATCGGCCAGTTCGGCGGATTGGCAATCGTAATGCCGGTATATGCGACGTTCTTTGTCATCACGGCTATGTCGTCGATCGGCTTGCCGTTCCTGAATGGGTTTGTCGGTGAGTTTCTGATCATGGTCGGGATGTGGAAGTCGACGGTCTTAGGCATCACAACTACCGTCAACTGGAACTATGTGGCCACGATGTTAGCCGGTACCGGTGTAATATTTGCAGCGGTCTATCTTTTGTGGATGATACAGCGGGTTTTCTTCGGTAGAGTCACGAACGAAAAGAATCGTGCCCTGACAGACCTGAGCTATCGCGAGATCGGATTGATGATCCCGCTACTATTCCTGATGGTATTCATGGGTGTTTATCCAAAGCCGTTCCTTGACCGCTCCCGTGAATCGGTAGTAGCGATACAGGAACGCGTTGTTCGTCAGGCCGGCGGAACAATAGAACAAGCACAGGTCCCGACGCGATAGAACGCGCTGCCTGTATTCAAGTTTATGCAATTGGCTGATCCAAACGTAAATATTCCGATCATCTTGCCCGAGTTGATCGTTGCCGTAGCCGGTGTGGTAGTGATGCTATTCGATTGCTTTTTCCCACGGCGGCGCGGCATTACCGGCGCGATGTCGCTTATAGGATTGGCGATCGCGGCAGTCGTTCTGGGGATGATGTGGTCGACTGACAGCGGCGTGCCGGCAGCCGCTTGGGGCGGGATGATCGTCCACGACAGCCTTCGTCTAAGTTTTTCTTTCGTGTTTTTACTTGTTTCGGCACTGACGGTGCTGATCTCAACCATCTGGGTAGATCAAGAGGATGTACCTGCAGGTGAATATCACGCCCTTTTGCTGTTTGCGACCTTCGGTATGATGCTGATGGCGTCGGGCAACGATCTGGTCGTGATATTTCTCGGTCTTGAAACACTTTCGATCGCCACGTACGTCATGGCAGGTCTGAGAAAATCGGATCTGCGATCGAATGAATCGTCGATGAAGTATTTCATCCTCGGTTCGCTGGCGTCTGCGTTTCTGCTTTACGGCATGGCCCTGACCTATGGAGCGACCGGGTCAACCAATCTAACCGAGATAGCGGCCCGCGTGGGAGATCCGAACTTTCCCGCACTTCTCTTGGCCGGCGCGGCTATGATGATCGTTGGATTCGGTTTCAAGATCGCTGCTGCACCGTTCCACGTATGGACGCCTGACGTTTACGAAGGGGCGCCGTCGCCGATCACAGGCTTTATGGCTACCGGGCCTAAGGCCGCTGCTTTCGCGTCGCTTGTACGTGTGTTTATTCTCGGCTTTCCGATCGCTGCCGGCGCTCAGGCTGCCGGGTATCTGCAGGAATCCTGGATCACCGCAGTCGCGATAATGGCGATCCTGACGATGACGGTCGGGAACGTCGCGGCGATCATGCAGGACAACGTCAAGCGCATGCTCGCGTACTCCTCGATCTCGCATGCGGGATATGCTCTTGTGGGATTTCTCGGGGCGGGAATGGCCGCATCGGCAGAAGCTCGCGATGTTGCGGTGGCGGCGGTAGCGTTTTATCTGCTCACCTATGCCGTGACCAACCTGGGTGCCTTTGCCATTATTACGCTTCTTGGCCAACGCAATGATCGGCGAACCGAATTTGAGGATTTTAACGGGATCGGGTTCAAGTCGCCGCTCCTTTCGTTTTCGCTCTCATTGTTTATGCTGAGCCTGCTCGGCTTGCCGCTGACAGCAGGTTTTATCGGCAAGGTCCTTGTCTTCCGCCCGGCGCTTGAGGCTGGGAACACCTTGTTGACGATAGTGGTGGTTGCGGCGGTGATCAACACAGCAATCTCAGCCTATTACTATCTGCGGCTGATCGTGGTCATGTTCTTCAAGGAAAGAACTACTGACTGGCCAGTGCCGCGACTTACACCTGCATTCTCCGCGGTTTTGATAATCACTGTTCTGGCGGTGTTTTATCTCGGCATCTTCGGCAATGGTGTGATCGACAAATTCTCTCAGCCCGCGACCTCGACCGCGAGCCGGTAGCCGCATCTCGCCTGATTTTTTCAAGCGGTTTCTTATGAAAGCGATCGATGAGATCCGTATAGAGCTGAATAACGAATGGATCCCGGATGTTTATGAATCCGAAGTCCGTCCTCTGCGAACACGTTCATATCCGCTGAATGCGCCTCAGCGTGAGAATGCACCATCAATCCTGAACACGCTACTCGGCACAGAACTGCAGGTTGGACGGCGACGCATTCAGTGCCCGGACATTGCGACGGCACGTTTCTTGCAAGTGTTTGCGAGGTTAGGGTGCCGCGAAGTGGCGGTTCCATACGACATTACAAAGATCGCGGGGCTGGCGGACAAGCTCGAAACTGCGTGGAAAGCCGCTCAGCGATCGATAGAACAGGTAGGGAAGGGAGCTTCTCCTCAGCAAAAAGGGCGCATCAGGGCGTCCGTAATACGTGCGATGAGGGAAGAAGTTGACAAAATAGGAGCAGGCGAAATGATGCCGCTCTTTAATAAAGGAACGAAGCAAAGGGGATCCTGAAATTTTCATCTAACCCGTTGGCCTTCCGGCTGTATTATGTTTGATGCGGTAGTAAAAAGTACGGTTTCAGAGGAACTTCCGTTTCCATACAACAAGCGGTCGTATTGCCGCTATGAACCGATCGAAAAAGCGATAGGGCATGCCCGTGTACTCATCGTTAACAGCCTGCTGCGCTACGAGTCGGATCTTTCCGAACTTGCGATAAGAGAGTGGGGCGAAGGGGTGAAGTCAAAGCTGGCTTTCGAGCGAAAGGTGTCGGGCATGGCTTGCGACAACATCGCACAAAACGTCAAAAGGCTGGTTCGTAATCCGAAATCACTTACCGTTCATCTGTCGGAGATCGCTGACGCAGTCGAAGATTATAATCCAGACGCTATAGTCATGAGTGGGACGTTCAGTGATTTTGACTATTACAATCCTGAACATCTTGCGCGATTTGGCGAGTTTATTCGCAGCACGAAGATCCCGGTTCTTGCTATTTGCGGTTCGCATCAGCTGGTCGGTACGTCGTTCGGAGCCGAACTAAAGACGTTGGACGGACTTAAGCTATACGAAAAGCGCGATGACCGGCTTGTTGAATATCAGTATCGTTTCGTAAAGATAGTTAATCCTCAGGACCCCATCTTCCTGGGAATTGACGACCAAATGTCGGGCGTGTGGCAGGATTACACCAAAGAGGACGACATTCTCCGGGTTTGGCAAAATCACGGCGTCCAGGTGGAAGGGGTGCCTGAAGAATTTGAGCTTCTCGCGACCTCGTACCTCTGCCGCAACCAGATGATGGTGAAACGGAGCGAAGGCCAGCTTATCTACTGTGTTCAGTTCCACCTCGAAAAATCGTTCGAGGATTGGTCAAAAAACCCGACACGCTGGGAACACCC
>JACDAK010000177.1 GCA_013695495.1 Blastocatellia bacterium
GCCATCGGGCAGAACTGCGCGGCAGGTGGCAAGCT
This sequence comes from Blastocatellia bacterium, assembly GCA_013695495.1. Classification (GTDB taxonomy): domain Bacteria; phylum Acidobacteriota; class Blastocatellia; order Pyrinomonadales; family Pyrinomonadaceae; genus OLB17. The sequence continues at coordinate 36 of JACDAK010000177.1, forward strand.
GAAAGTTGCCGTTGGCAATCGCTTCATTATTGACCTGAAGGTCGATCACGCCGTATTCGTAAGGCATCATCGACCGGACACGCGAGTTTAGAAGTTCCTCATGATAGTTGTCCCACTGCTGAAAGTGGTGGGGCGTCAGGAGCATCCCCTCGTTCCAGACGATCTTGCGATACTTGCTCATAAGTGAATTAGACGTAAATAGTAAAGCTAGTTTCGAAAATAGTAAACAGCGGACAGCAGAATTGGCATCAGCGGCGGAGACGGGTGCCGCGCGCTCTGAGTCTGTCACAGACCCAACGCCTCTGCGTTGACGCCGAAGTCTTTCGGATTTTGCGCAATGGTGCCGATGGCGTGGAAGGTTAAGGCACGATCGAAGTCGGCGGGCGTGATCTTCTGATTTTTGTGAAGGAAGAAAACAGAGCGGATGGAGCGTGAGCTGTCGGGAAACTGATTTGAGAGATTTTGCAGCATATTACGCATTTTCATCGTTTCGCCGGCGGCGCCCTGGTCGTAGGCGGCGATGACGAGGAGCGAGTCTTCGGCGAGCTCGCTGCCGATCTGCAGGCTCAGTACATTGAGGACGTCGAGTATTGACTGCGCGGTTTGAGCGACGTCACCGCGATTGCTGCCAAGCCGCGTGACAGCGGCGATGGCGAGGAACTGCGGTTTCATATTTTTTGAAGCGGCTAAGGATGTGAGCTGCGTCGACGATTTGCGAGCCGATTCGAGATTTGCGGCAAGCGCGGGCGAGGAGCTTAGCTGTTTTATCTTTGCGTTGACGGCGGTCGCCTGTTCAGAGGTCATGAAGGCTTTTGGCTCGTTTTGGGCGATCTTTCTGAGGAACAGAGCTCCGTTTTTTTCGACCTTGGCGGACTCTGAAAGGTTTTCTCCTGAGGCAGCTGTGGTGTCGGTGCCGGGAGGAGGGATGGCCACGGTATTGGTTGAGCCTCCGGTGGATGCGGTCGGTTTTGCGGCGGGGGTCGGGGCAGCTTTGGCGGGGCGGTCGAAATCGTCGAAGTCGTCCAGGCCGCTAGCGGTGCGGGTGTTGACTGCGGCCTTTGGAGAATCGCCGCCGAGGAAATAGATAAAACCGCCGGCAAGGACGATGACGAAGAGGGCAAAGATCGGAATAATGACAAGGACGGCAACAGGGATGCCAGATGCGGGTTCGGGAGGGGCGAGTGCGGCCGGAATCGCAGCGGGAGCTTGTTCAGGCTGGTCAGGCTCATCAATCGCATGCTCGTTTTGCGTCGGTGAGGGCTGAGCATCTGTGCTGTATGTGATCTCTACCGTAATCTGCAATCCGCCGAGATCAAGGATATCGCCATTTGAGATCTGCGTAGGGTCGTCGAGCGGTGTGTAGTTAAGCTTAGTGCCGTTGCTTGAGCCGCGGTCGGCGGCAATGAAATCGTCACCGTAGCGTGAGATCTTAAGATGTTCACGGGAGAGGCGGCTGTCAGAGATGGGAAGGTCGCAATCGGGGTGGCGGCCGATGAAGAACTCGTCGCGGTCGACGCGGACGGTGCGGTCCTCGTGAGTCGCGGGGTCAAGGAATTTCAGCAAAAGCTCTGCCATTAGGATCGCGTTCGGGCGGAAGGGGTACTCACTTCGTATACGTCGAGAGCGGCTGTAAGGTCAAGCCGAAATCCTGCGGGTTTTCGCCGACTATAGCGGCGCCGAAGAATTTAGGAACGTATTTGAAGTTCTCCGATTGAAATTGTGCGGAAAGGATATCGCCCTTTGAGATCAGCGTCCAGAAATCGCGAGGGAGTTCGGAGCCCGATTGGAGAGCTTTGACGAGATTGGAGCTGAGGCCGCCTTCGCCGCTGTTGTAACTGCCGATGGCGAGCGGGACACTGGCTGGGCCGGTGCCGAATCGTCCTGTGAGTGCTTTCATGTATGAGGCCGCTGCGCGGGCAGACGGTTCCGGTTTACAGCGATCGTCGGGATTTGAAGGCGATGCCCCCCTGATCACACCTTCGCTCGGGTCGAAATGGGTTTTGGCGGTGGCGAAGGCGAATTGGAACATTCCGAGCGGGCCGGTCGGGCTTTGGAGGCAGACGCAGTGTTCGGATTCGATCATGGCCAGATAGATGCCGATTCGCGGGTCGATGCCTTTTTCATTGAATGCACGGACGATAAACGGGGCGTTCTTGCTGGCGCGTTCATAGGTGACCTGGAGATTGTCGCCAAAGCGGCATCCGCCGATGGGTTTCACATTGGCACGTCTGGCATAGGCGTCGGTGAAAGACTTGATTCGATCGATTGCCTCGGACGGGATCTCGCCGCTGTCGCGGTTGCCGATGACCTGAGCGAGACGCATTGAGCGATCGGCGATGTACGCCCGCTTTTCGGTCTCGGTCATGTCGAGGTATTTTTTGCCGCTGGGGAAGTCCGGGTTCGTCGGCGGAGGTGCATCGGCGTTGCTGATCGGGCCAATGTCGTCGACACTGGAGACTGTCGAAGCGATCTCGGTCGGCTTGGGCTCTGGAAATGGGGTTGTCTTCGCTATAGGCTCGTCGAAATCCTCTTCAAAATCGAGCGCGGTGTTTTGCGCAGCTTGAGACGAGCCGTTGGTGAATACGGCAAGAACGATGAACACGGCCGTCACGCTAACGAGGAAGATGGCGCCGGCGATGAGCGCGACGGGAAGGATGCTTGTAGTAAGGCCGCTCGAGGCCGGTGCGGTTGTGGCTGTCGCCATCGGGTGTGCGGCAGGCGGCGGCTGTGCTGCGGCGCGGGCTTCAGCAATGCGGACGTGAAGTACGGTCTCATTTCCGATGCTGATGCGGTCGCCGCTTTGCAGCGGGCTGCCGCCTGGGTTAACCGGCGAGCCGTTCACGAACGTACCGTTTGACGAATTTTCATCGACGATCCAAACGCGGTTTCCCTCGCGGTAGATGGTGGCATGGAGTCGTGACAGGCCCTGGTCAGCAATGACTTCGTCGGCATCGCCGCCGCGGCCGATTGAAAGGCGCTCGCCTGTGAGCGGGATCTCGCGGGAACCTTTGGGAGCCGAATATGTCAGGATCACTTCTAACATTGAACTACTATATTACAACGTTTAGAGCGTCATGCGATATAACTCGGATAGCGGCCGGTCGTCACTGAGGCCGAATTTCGGCGGATTCTCGGTGACGAGGGCTGCGGCGAAAAAGCGTACGAGCTTTTGACGCTCTTCGGGAGTTTTAATGCTGTTCCAAATATCGGTGCGGTCCGCGGGGAGCGAATTTTTCCAGGTGCCTGCCTCTTGCGGTGATTTTCCGAAGGCCGCCACGCTGTAAAGCACGTCGCCGTCGAATACCCCGAAAACCAACGCTTTCATATATAGCGCGGACGCTTTCGCGGCACAATTTTGCGAGGGATCGTCGAGAGGTTCGTCGCCGCACATACCGCCGTAGCCATTTTCGGTCACGAACTCACGCGACATTTTCCATAGGCCCTCATCGGCGCCGCTCTTTTCGTTTATAAATTTGCTGCGGCTCATGGCGAGAAAAAAGCCGAGCGACGCGTCCAGGTTTTGTTCGCGCGCCCAAGCGACGTTAATGGCATCGCGGTAAGCGGCGGCACGGTTAAAATAGCCGGATTGGACGAATTCGGAAGTCGCCTTTTGGATCTCTTGCAGAAACTCTTTGTTCGAAACGTTGATATTCGCGGCGTTGGGAATCTGCTTGGTCAACGCTTTAGCCATCTCGTGAACTTCGATCAACGTTGCGTCTTGTTTCTTCGGCGTAGCCGTAGGTGCGGGACCGCCGGTGTCGCCGCCTGTTATATCGACGGGAGGTTTTTCAACCTCGCGGGTCTCAAATGCGAGGAAGACGGGCGAGGTTTGGGGGATGCGCTTGCCCTCGGTATCGACGAGAATTATGCCGAGCGGGTGGTCGAAACCGTCGGAGAGGTCGGGGAACTCTGCCGGATCGATGGTGGTCCCGAATGGCGGCTGGCGGACGGAGGCGATCTCGATATCCTGCAAAGTGAAGATCACCTGGCTGACGCATGCACTGTCGGAAACCTCGACCTGAACCTCTGTCGCTTCGTAGATAATGTCGCCTGTTTCGGGTGAGATGATCGTGGCGCGAGCGTCGCAGGATGAGCCGCCTAGCATGAGATAGATGACGACTCCGAGGCCGACGAAGATGATCGCGGCAAAGAACATAGCGCCGGCGATGAGCAAGAGCTTGTTGGAACCGCCGGAAACGTCGGCGTTGGGGGCGGCCGCGGAAACGGGTGCGGCGACGGAGGGTGGTGCAGGTGAATCTGGAGTGTGAACGTCGTCGGGTTCCTTTTCTGCGACGGCGTCAGGTTCGGTCTTGAATGTGACCGCGGACGAACCCCCGAAGAGGATCTCGTCGCCATCGGCAAGATAGACATCGCCGGCAACCTTTTGGCCGTTTACGGTTGTGCCGTTGCTGCTGTTTAGATCGATAAGGCAGAACTCGCCGCTGCGGAGTTCGATCTCCGCATGGAAGCGCGAGACGTTCGGATCGCCGGGGAAGGAGATATGGTTATCGGGCGTGCGGCCGATGGTGGTGACGTGGTCGGTTAGCGGCACGTCGCGGCCTTCGAATTTTAGTCGAGCTTCACGCATTGAGATAGACGCGCGGACACGGAGAACCGGCGTTGCATTTCATAATACGGCAATTGTGAGTTTTGCCGCTAGAAGTTGCTGTTTGCGGGCGATTCCGCCAGAAATAGATAATAAGCTACGCCGACGATAGAAAGTGCGATAACGAGGAAGACGAGAGCAACGAGCAGAAAGGCGATGATGCGAGCGGCGCCGGTGCGCTGCGGTTGAAGCGCGACGGGCGTTGCGGCGATATCGTCGAAAGAGAGCTCTTCGGGAACTTGAGGCTGAGGTTCGAAGCCTGCCCAGTCTGCGTCAGCAGACATAATTTCGACCGGCTCCGTGATTTCGTCGACCGAGTCGTCGCCCGGAGGGGGTGCCGGAATATCGGAGTCGTCAAGAGTGTCCTGGTTGACCGATGCTGAGGTATTGGGAACATCAGGGGTATCAGATGCATCCGGGGAGTCCGTCACTGCCTCCTCGGCGGCTTGAAACTTAGCGATCTGTTCGAGGTAGCCTTGCGGGAGATAGCCGCTGGACTGCTGAAAAACGGGGTCAGGCATCTGCCAGCCCGTATTCTGAAGCTGCGCGCCCGGATTAGGCGGCGTAGTATCCAGTTCGGGGTCGGGAGCATTGTTAGGGTTGCCTAATCCGTCGTCGTTCATAGCCTTACCACCTCGCGGCACCTTATCTGTCCAGTTCTAGCACATCCGAGCGGGTGATTATTCCTGTAATTCGTTTGAAATCTTCGATCAACACTGCCGGAGCCTTTTGCAATTTTACCTTGATAGCGTTCAGGTTCGTATCAACTTCAATGACTGGGAAGCTTTCGTCCATCACGTCGCCTACCGTTGAATCGAGCAAGTCGCGATTCTTGAGCAATTTCTGCAGAACGCGGCTTTCGCGGAGGCTGCCGACGGAGCGATTGTCCTCGATCACCGGTATCTGAGTGACGCCGCTTTGGTTCATTTTTGCGAGCGCGTCGCTGACCAAGTCGCCGGGGTTCACGTAGATGAGTTCGCCGGGTGCTCCGGAGTTTTTTGTCTCTGCGATGAGCCCTGCAGTAATTCGCTGAGGCTCGAGTAAGAGCTTCTCTTTCATCCACTCATCGGAGTGGAACTTGCTCAAATAATGTTCGCCCGTATCGCAAACAATAAACACCACTATAGCGTCTTCGTCAAGTGGTTCGGCGACCTTTAGAGCGGCGGCGAAATTTGTGCCGGTCGAACCTCCGCAAAAGATGCCCTCACGGCGGGAGAGTAGGCGGGCGTATTCGAACGATTCGCGGTCGGTAATGTTGAGGATGTCATCGATGATCTTCATATCGGCATTGCCGACAGGAAGGCTTTGGCCGATGCCTTCGACGAGATAGGGCGTGGCCTCGGGGACATGGCCGGAATCTTTGTACGTTTTGAAGATGGAGCCGTAAGGGTCGGCGCCGATGATCTTGATATTGGGATTCTTTTCTTTCAGATAACGACCGGTACCGCTGATGGTTCCGCCGGTACCGATCCCTGAGACGAAGTGTGTGATCTTGCCGTCCGTGTCTTCCCAAATCTCGGGGCCGGTCGTGCGATAGTGTGCGGCGGGGTTCGCCGGGTGGTAATACTGGTCGGGATAGAACGAGTTCGGTACTTCCCGCGAAATGCGTTTGGCAGTTTCGACGTAATGGTCGGGCGTGCCGTGTTTGGCGGCGGCGGGGCAGACGACGATGTCAGCACCCAGCGATTTCAAGTAACGCATCTTTTCGACCGAGACTTTCTCGGTAAGGACGAAGATGCACTTATAGCCGCGCACGCCGGCGACGAGAGCGAGGCCGATGCCGGTGTTCCCGGACGTGGCTTCGATGATAGTGCCGCCGGGTTTGAGGACGCCTTCTTTTTCAGCCCAATCGACCATCGAGACGCCGATGCGGTCTTTGACCGAGTAGCCGGGATTGAGGCTTTCCATCTTAGCAAGGATGGTCGCTTTAATATTATGCTGTTTGGTGAGGTGATTGACGCGGACGAGAGGGGTCCTGCCGATGACTCCGAGAATGTCGTTGTAAAATTTCATTGCTATCAAAAAACGCCGGAATTTATCAATAATAAGCTGTGTTCGCTATGACGCAAAATTGAAACGTTGATATTACGGCCCTCGTATTAGTACAAGATGAAAAAGAAACTATTTCTCATGCTTCTGCCGCTTTTATTTTTGCTGAGCCCGGAGGGGATTCGGTCGCAGTCGATCGCCACCGCTGCGGCTTCGGTCGAGGCTGATGCGGCGAAGCTGCGGATGGCGTCGTTTGATAAGGTTTGGTCGACGGTGAATGCGCGGCACTACGATCCGACGTTTGGCGGTGTGGATTGGGTGAAGGTTGGCAAGGATTATCGGCCGCTTGCGGAAAAGGCAGCGAGCGATGACGAGCTTCACGGTGTTTTGCGGAAGATGCTGGGTGAGTTGGGGCTGTCGCACTTTTCGGTTTTTCCGAAAATGCCGCCGCCGCAGCCGGGTGACGGAGCTCGTGGGATTACGGGGATCGAACTAGTGATGGTAGACGGCAAGCCGCTCGTGCATAGGGTGGAAGCGGGTTCGCCGGCGGAGGAGATGAATGTGCGAGCGGGTTATGTAGTAAGCAAAGTCGACGGCAGGTCAGTTGCTGAGATATTGAAGCCCATGAATGATTCGCTGAAAGGGCGGCCGATGACGGAAGCATCAAAGGACCTTTATCGCGAGCGGACGCTAATGGCGGCTTTGAATGGGCGAGTGGGTGTGAATGTGAAGGTTGAGCTGCTGGACGCGCGTGACAGGAAGGTGACGGTTGAGTTGGAACGGCGCGAAGCTGTAAGGGAGTTTTCGGAGGCAATGGGGAACTTTCCTCCACAGGAAGTGATCTTTGAATCGCGGCGGCTGGACGGCGACATCGGCTATATCCGGTTCAATATGTGGGTGATACCACAGATGATGAAGCTGCGCGGAGCGATGCGAGAATTTGTGAACGCTGCGGGCATTATCGTTGACCTTCGGGGGAACCCGGGCGGCGTGGGAGGTATGGCGTCGGGACTTGCAGGGTTGATGGTCAAGGAGAGGACGTCGCTGGGTTCGATGCGTTCGCGAGAAGGTTCAATGGAATTTGTCGTTTATCCGCAGAGTGAGCCGTTTGCCGGGCCGGTCGTGATATTGACAGATCACGGGACAGGTTCGACG
>JACDAK010000186.1 GCA_013695495.1 Blastocatellia bacterium
GGATGTAACCTGTACCGAGCACGGGCCTGATATCGCAATAACCGGTTATCCGCAAGACATCGCATAAGATGAAACGCCCGCACGCAAAACGCTCGCTTGGGCAGAACTTCCTTGTCGATCCTACATACATTCAACGAATAATTAGCGCTGTAAACCCGCATGACGGTGACACTATCGTGGAGATCGGGCCGGGGCAAGGTGCTCTTACGCGGCCGCTGGTGGAATCGGGGGCGAAGGTGATATTACTCGAACTCGATCGGGAGTTCGCTGCGGAACTGGGCAGCGAGTTCCAAGAGAATTCGAAGGTGACCGTAATCGAGACGGATGCCTCGAAGGTGGATTTCGGCGAACTTCTCGGAGATCAGCAGGCCAAGCTGGTCGCAAACCTTCCGTATAACGTTTCGACTGCTATTTTGCAGCAATTGTGTCTTCGCCGGAGCTACTTTACTGAGATGGTGCTGATGTTCCAGCGTGAAGTGGTTGAGCGGATAGCAGCGGTGCCGGGGAGTTCTGAACGGGGATTTCTAACGGTTCTCGTGGAGCGTTATCTTGATGTTCAGCATCTTTTCGATGTTCCGCCCGCAGCGTTTCGGCCTCGGCCGAAGGTAACGAGCTCGGTTGCGAGGATTGTTCCGCGTGAGGCGGCGGCGGGCAGCGACGACGAATTTCGGCGGCTGATTAGTTGGGCGTTCGCTCAGAAACGAAAGACGATCCTAAATAATTTGAAGGGTGTTTATGGCGATGCGGCGGAGAAGCTGGAGGCATCCGGCATCGAACCGGGCCGACGTGCGGAAACACTTTCGCTTGACGACTGGGAGTTACTGCTTAAATCTCTGAAAACAGGCTGATTGGTTTGTGTTATACTCATTGATTCGAATTGCGGCAATAAATATAAGGGGATCAAGTGAATAGGATCGAAATAGTTCCGCTGGGTGGGATCGGCGAATTTGGGATGAACTGTATGGGGATCCGCTACGGCGATGAGATGATCATCGTTGATGCGGGTATGGGTTTCCCGGAAGAGACGCCGTTCGGGGTTGATATTTCGATCCCGAATTTTGATTTCCTCGAAGAATACCGCTACGACCTGACCGCGCTTATCCTCACACATGGGCATGAAGACCATATTGGTGCCCTCTCGTACCTTCTCAAAAAGTTCAACATTCCTGTTTACGCATCGCGGTTTACGCACGCCCTCGCAGAAAAGCGGCTCGAAGAGTTCAATATGATGGGCGATGTGCTGCTCCATTCGGTAAGGCCGAATGACGTAGCCGACATTGGTTCGTTTCAGGTCGAGTTCATCCATGCTTCGCATTCGCTGATCGATTGTTTTTCGCTGGCGATAAAGACGCCGCTGGGGACGATAATTCACACGGGCGATTACAAGGTCGACGACACGCCCGTCATCGGGAAACCTTATGACCTAAAGACGCTGAAGCGTTATGGTGACGAGGGCGTTCTGGCTCTTCTGGGTGATTCGACAAACGCTACGGTCCCGGGACGGACGCCGTCGGAACAGGCTGTGATCCCGGCCTTTCGCGAGATCTTTGAAGAGGTCGAGGGGCGGCTGTTTATAGCGACTTTCTCATCGTCGATGCACCGGCTGCAGATCGTTTTCGATGTCGCCCACGAATATGGCCGGAAGGTTTGCGTACTAGGGCGTTCGATGCAGAAGAATGTTGAGATCGCGGAAGGTTTCGGCCTGTTAAAGATTCGACCGGATGCAATGGTTTCGCTGAGCGCCGCGCGTGCTCTTGATGACGACGAGATCTGCTTCATCGTCACTGGTTCGCAGGGTGAGAGCCGCGCGGCGTTGTGGAACATGGCGACCTCGACCTACAAAGGGATGGAGGTCGAACCGGGCGACACTGTTGTTTTGTCGGCGCGCATCATCCCGGGCAATGAAAAGAACATCAGCCGGCTGATCGGGCATCTCTACAAACGCGGAGCGAACATCATCGAAGAGCGGCGACGGCTTATCCATGTTTCGGGACATGCTTCGCAGGAAGACATTCGTATCATGGTCGAGACGGCAAGGCCGAAGTATCTGATACCGATCCACGGCGAGTATCGTATGCTTTTTCGACATAAGGAATTCGTCAAGAATCACGTGCCCGGTTATACCGACGAGAATGTGGTGCTGATCGAGAACGGCGATGTGCTTGAGATCGACGAGTTTGGTGCTCGGGTGTCGGGTAAACGCGAGTTGAATCGGACGTTTATTGATGAAGAATCCCTGGGAGAGATCGAGTACGATGTTATCCGCGAGCGCAAAAAGCTCGCTTCCGGCGGAACGATATCGCTGGTAGTGACTATCGACAAACATTCGCACGCACTTGCGGGTGAACCGCAGATCACTTTCAACGGCGTAGCCGGGCTGGATCCGACGAACGGATTTGGCGCTGATGCACGCGAAGCTGTCAGATTGGCAATTTCCGAGATGAAACGCGAGCAGATAGCGGATAAGGCCGTTTTCCGCGAAAATCTCCGCGTGCACTTAAAACGCTTCATTCAGAAAAGGATCGGCACCAAGCCGGTTATCCTTACCACAGTTGTAGAAGTCTAAGATTTGGTTGCAACCCACTCGGTCACACCTCAGACTGAGCGGAACTGGACTCAGACCGAGTGGATCTGAACCCAGACGAGTCAATCGGAAGCGAATCTTGCAAACTTCGTATCAAAAGCGGTCACTTTACGCTCTAAGTTATAGCTTTGGGCTATAATTGTCCGCTATGACGGATTGGAGAGGCAGAGTTGTATTTATCACGGGGGCGTCGAGCGGAATCGGCGAGGCGTTGGCATTGGAGATGGCTCGGAAGGGGGCGGTGCTGGGGCTTTTGGCTCGGCGGAAGGATCAGATCGACGACCTTGCGGGGCGATGCGAAGCGGCGGGCGGAACGGCGCGTGCTTATGTAGCGGACGTCAGGGAAACTGCCGACGTGCGTGCAGCGGCGGATGCATTGCACGGCGAGTTTGGGCACATCGACACGCTGATCGCGAATGCGGGGATCGGCGGGAACACTGCGGCGACGCGAGATCTGGATCCGGATGCGGTACGCTTGGTGCTCGACACGAACCTGATGGGGGCGGTCAATTCCGTGCACGCGGTTCTGCCGGAAATGCTCGAACGCGGCAGCGGGCATTTGGTAGCGATATCGAGCCTGGCGGGGTTCCGGGGGCTGCCAAGGTCGGCGGCATACTGTGCGAGCAAGGCGGGAATGACCGCGTTCTTTGAGAGCGTTCGACTAGATTCCGAGCCGCGGGGAGTGGACGTTACGATCATTCAGCCCGGCTTTATCAAAACGCCGCTGACATCGGGCCGCGAAGCTCAGATGCCGTATATTATGGAGCTTGACGATTCGGTTGGGCATTTCATGCGTGCGATCGAACGCCGAAAGCCGTTTGCGGCGTTTCCGTGGCAGTTGGCTACGACGGTTCGAGCCGCTCGCTTTTTTCCCGTCTGGCTATATGACCGCATCGCACGCCGCGCCCGGTACCGCGAATAGATTAGCTCCTCATAAAACGTTATAATTTCATCCGTTTATAAGCTTTCCTCTTAGGCTCACGCTTTACGGCTTTATGAATTATATCCAAGCGATAATCCTCGGAATCGTCCAGGGCCTCACGGAATTCATCCCCATCAGTTCAACTGCACACCTTGTTTTTGCGAGCCGGTGGACGAACCTGTATGACGGTGATCCTCAGCAGATAACGGCGACGATCGCAGTTATTCAGTTGGGAACGGTAGCCGCTGTCTTTTTTTATTTTGCCTCAGATATATTTAATATTTCGACAGCGTTTATCCGCGACCACTGGGGAGTGCTCACACGCAAGCGGCCCGTGCGGCACTCGGGCACTGGTGGGGTCCGACCGATATGGCTTTCGCAGGAAGCATGGCTTGGTTGGCTGATAATCATCGGTTCGATACCGATCGGCGTGGCCGGGCTTTGGTTCAAGGATCTGATCGAGGGGCCCGAGACTAAGAATCTTTGGGTTATTGCAATAATGCTGATCGGAGTGGCTCTGCTGCTTGGTGTTGCTGAGCTCGTGGGATCGCAGCGAAAGGAAGTGGGGCAGCTGGGGATATGGGACGCCATCGTAGTCGGGTTTGCACAAGTATTGGCGTTGATCCCGGGCGCGAGCCGTTCTGGATCGACGATAATGGGCGGCCTGTTTGCCGGCCAGAAGCGTGAAACGGCAGCTCGGTTTTCGTTTTTGCTCTCAATTCCGGCGATAACGGCGGCGGGACTGCTGCAGTTGCGCGAGGCTTGGGCGATCTTGCCGGAAGACAGTTTCATGCCCCTCCTCGTCTCGACCATAGTGTCGGGCGTGGTCGGATATCTCTCGATCTGGTTTCTTCTGGCGTTTCTAAGAAAGAACTCGACGCTCATCTTTATCGTTTACAGACTGATCCTCGGGTCGGTCATCCTCGCACTTCTTTGGTATGGCGTGCTCAGCCCGGTTCTCGAGGTTTAAGCCCAATGCTGCAAAAGCGGTGGAACATTCAGACGCACGACCGTGCCGCGGCCCATGCTCTCGCCGCAGCGCTGGGGCTGAAGCCGCTGACCGCGGCACTCCTTATCGCACGGGGGCATGACACTACGGAAGCCGCTCACCGCTTTCTCAACCCTTCTTTTGATCATCTTCATGACCCGAGTCTTCTGAAAGGAATTGATGTCGCAGCGGATCGCATTTTTAAGGCGATAGACGGGGGCGAGAAGATTCTCATTTGGGGTGACTACGATGTAGACGGCACTACGGGCACGGTGCTGCTCAGACAGGCCTTGAAGATCTTGGGAGCGGTAACGGAGTATCACATTCCGAACCGCTTTTCGGAGGGATACGGTTTGAATATTCCGGCTCTGAAAGCGGCTATGGAGGGGGGCTGCTCGCTCGTAATAACGGTAGACTGTGGTATTAGAAGCTTTGAGGAAGTCGGTTGGGCACGCGAAAACGGCTTAGACATTATTATCACGGACCATCATCTCTCAGATTCGGTTAAGGGCACGCCAGCGGCCTATGCGGTCGTGAACCCGAATCAGGATGGGTGCACTTATCCCGATAAGAATCTCGCGGGTGTTGGTGTTGCGTTCAAGATTGCGTGCGTGCTACTCAAGGCACGGGGGCGTGAAGATCTGATACGCTCGTTTTTGAAAATGACCGCGATCGGGACGATAGCGGACATCATGCAGCTTACGGGTGAGAACCGTGCGATCGTCGCCCTCGGGCTACGTGATTTGCAGCACACGAACAACTTTGGTTTGAAGGCGTTGATGGAAGTAGCAGACTGTCGAAGCGACATGAAAAGCTATCACATCGGCTTTAGGATAGGCCCGCGTATCAATGCTGCCGGGCGAATGGATGCGGGAAAGCAGGTGGTGGAGCTGTTCGACGCCCCGGATTTCAATGAAGCACGGCGGATCGCAGAGCTGCTTGACGGCAAAAATAAGGAGCGGCAAAAGGTTCAGCAGCGTATCACGGAAGAAGCTCTTCTGCGTTCTGTCGAACTCGGTAAGCGAAAGTTTGTTGTGGTTGCAGGCGAGGGCTGGCATCGTGGCGTTATTGGTCTTGCCGCTTCGCGAATCGCGGAGCGGCTCAACCGCCCGACGGTCGTGCTTTCGGTGGAAAACGGAACCGCACATGGCAGCGCGAGGAGTATTCCGGGATTTCATCTGCTTGATGCGATGGGTACTTGCCCGGAGCTATTTCATCAGTTTGGCGGGCACGCGGCTGCGGCCGGGATGACAATGGACTCAACGAAGGTAAGCGAGCTGCTTGCGCGGCTGGATCAGCATGCCCGTAATGTGCTTTGCGATGATGAGCTTGTGCCGCAATTGAATATCGACGCAAACGTTTCTTCAGAGACGATGGATTTAGATCTGCTTGCCGACCTCGACAAGCTTGAGCCGTTCGGCGCCGGAAACCCGAAGCCCGTGTTTGCGACAAAAGGACTCTTTCTTCGTTTCGACCCGACAGTGATAAAGGAAAAGCACCTGAAGCTTTACCTTGCAGACGCGAAAGGGCGTCGATTTCAGGCGATCTGGTGGGACGGCATGGAACGATCATCGGGGCGAACGCTGCATGAGGGAAACGGCATCGAACTAGCGTACACGCCGGAGTTTAACCATTGGCAGGGAAACACGCAGTTGCAGCTTGTCGTCCATGATGTGAGGCCCGATAATTAACGAAGTGCCCGAGCAGAAACAACCTGATATCAGAAAGATGCGCAACCGCGCACGTTTGCCGTATTTCTTTCGGGCAGCGGCGATCGTGCTCTTCGGCGTTTCGCTTCTGGCGATCGGGATAGGCTTTTACAAGGCGAAGAATCGCGCCGAATTCAGGATGCAGGGTTTTCCGACCGAACTCTCGAAGGATGTCGTAGCGTCAATCAGTAATTATGAACGGCGCGAGACCGAGGGCGACATGTTGAAGTACCTTATCAGAGCGGATAAGGCGACGACGTTCGCTGATAATCATCAGGAAATGGAGAACGTGTACCTTGAAGTCTTCGACGAAGGGGGCGGCAGCGATACGATAACGGCTGCGAAGGCGATCTACGTTCCGGGCGAGAGACGGATGTTCACAGCATATTTTGCGGGCGATGTGTCGATCGCAACTCGCGACAGTCTTAGAGTTAAAACGGATCAGCTAACGTATAAGCGTGAGGACGAGACAGCCTCATCGGAAGAACAGGTCGAATTTGAGAGGTTGAACGTAAAGGGCCGCAGCTTCGGTGCGGTCGTGGATATAGCTGCGCGTCGTGTTCATCTATTGCGTGACGTTAATATTGAGGTGACCGGCGACGGAGGCTCACAGGTTGGGTCTGCGGTTGTGAAGGCCGGATCAGCGACGTATGACCAAGTGAGTGAGCGAATCGATCTTGAGAACTCGTTCACGGCAAACGTCAACGGAGCCTCGGGGTCGGGAATTCAGAATGCGGATGTTTCGGCGGGGCGTGCTGTCGCGCTGCTTAGTGCACCCGAAGGAGAACAGCGGCGGCTGAAGTCGCTAGAGATGTTTGAGAACGTGAAGATCGATACCAAGGAGGGCGACGGCCGGCCCACAAAGATCGAATCCGGGTACGCGATGTATTCGACGGCGTCGTCACAGTTCGACCTGGGGCAGGGTGTAAGGATAGTGACGGTTGAGGATTCTTCCCCGACGGTGATCAGTGCTTCGTCAGCGAAATACCAGCAGAATTCGGGCCGCATCGACCTCGTGGGCGGGGTCGAAGTTGCGCAGAAAAATGATCTGGTAAAGGGCGATAATGTAACAGTGTTTCTGTATCCGAACCGGAAGCTGAAAAATTCAATCGTGAAAGGCAACGCATTTGTGCGGCAGGCGGGTGCCGATCGGACAACGGAGCTTTCTGCAGCGGAGATCAATGCGGACTTCGGAGAGAATCAGGAGATGCGGCGAGCGACCGCCATAAACTCGGTGCGGGCGGTTCTCGTCCCGGCAGCACCGGCAGAATATTCACGGATAACGATGTCGACAGGCGGCGGGGCCACGATCTTGTTCAAGGGGGCGGGGCTCATTGATCAGATGAATTCGGACGGGCGTACTACGATCAATATGGATG
>JACDAK010000209.1 GCA_013695495.1 Blastocatellia bacterium
CGAAAGAGATCCGCCAGATCGCCAAAACCGCCGCTGATGCCGCAAAAACAAACGAATCCCTAACCCTCGGCATCGCCGCCGCCGGCCTCATGACGCTCATCCAAGTAGGCCCCGAAGCCTTCAAAGCCGCCGCCGGCGTCGCATCAAAACCCTCCGGCATAATGGCAAAATCGCCCGATGACATCGTTCGAACCCGCAAAGAAGACGACTCACAAGGCATCTTCGGCTTCCTAAAAACGATCGACAAAAAGTTCTCCGTCACACATAACGAATACACTTCCCGCGACCGGTTCACCATCATGAACGACCAAGAGATCGCCGCGGCCTCCGCCCTCGATCGCACCCAGGATTGGCAATCAAAAGACGAACGCTGCTGGGAAGGCCCCGTCCCCGTCGAATGCACCTCCGCTTCATGCGGAACCTGCTGGGTTGGCGTCCTCGGCGGAGCCGAAAAGCTCAACGAACCCTCAGTCCGCGAACGCAAACAAATGAAGGTCTTCGGCTACAACCAACCCGACGAGCCACAACCCTTCCTCCGCCTGGCCTGCCAGTCACGCGCCGCCGGCAACGTCACCCTCGTCATTCCCCCGTGGAACGCCGTCTTCGGCAAAAAGATCCGCGGCAACGTCGAAGACGTAGAACTGGAACCAGTTACAACATCAGCCAAAAAACTCCGCGAACTAGTCTCCTCCGCCGCCAAAAACGACTAGTATCACAAGGAGGCCGAAACACGGCTTGCATTGTTTATGGAGCAGCCATCTTCATCGACTAAGCCGGTCCTGTTCGTATTGATCGCGGTATCCCTTTGGAGCACCGGCGGACTCTTCATCAAGCTCACCGCGCTCGACGCCTATCAGGTAACATTCTTCCGCTCGTTCTTCGCCGCCATAACCGTACTATTGCTAACCCGAAAGCAGGGCCTGCGAATAGACCTGTTTGGAATTCTCACGTCCCTCATCTACGCTTCCTGTCTCTTCCTCTTCGTCTGGGCAACGAAGATGACAACCGCCGCCAACGCCATCTTCCTTCAATATACCGCCCCCATCTACATACTAGTGCTAGCTCCGTTCGTCATCGGCGAACGCTTCCGGTTGCGCGATCTGGCAACCGTCGCGATCGTTCTCGCCGGAATGAGCCTCTTCTTTGTCGGGCAGCTTGAACTAAGCGATTACCAAGGCAATATCGCCGCGCTAGGTTCGGGCGTGTTCCTGGGGCTTTATATAATGTTGCTCCGCCACCCGCGAGCAAAGGGCTTCAATCCTGTGATCGCCGTGATCTATGGCAATTTGTTGCTCGCGGTGGTCACACTTCCATCCGGAATTGCCGCGCTGCCTGTGATGACGCCGCTTGACTGGTTCGCCGTATTGTTCCTGGGCATCTTCCAGATCGGCATCGCTTACATATTCTTCATCAAAGGAGTTGTCGGCGGAACGCGCCCCCTGGATGCAAGCCTCATCGGCTTTATTGAGCCGCTGCTCAACCCCGTATGGGTGTTTATGTTCGTCGGTGAACAGCCATCCCGGTGGGCGATTCTCGGCGGCTTGATAATCATCACCGCCATCGGCCTGCATACCATCCGGCAGTACGCCCGGCGGACGCCTCTCGCTCCCGTGTGATCCATTAACAATTCAGAAATATTGTGATAACCTTTTCGAATAGTTAAATTATCAAGAATTTTGCTGCCCAAAACTATTTATAGTTATTGATCTAAAATAAAGCTTCTGGAGATCTATCTATGGCGGATTTGAATATCCCTGAAAATATCACTAACGAAAGATTGAAGCACTGGGTCACCGAGATGGTCGACCTGTGCAAACCCGATAACGTTCATTGGTGCGACGGTTCGCAGGAAGAATATGACCGTCTGTGTGAAGAGATGGTTGAAAGCGGAACATTTATCCGCCTGAACGCTGAGAAAAGGCCGAATAGCTTTCTCGCTCGATCACACCCGTCGGATGTCGCCCGCGTCGAGGACCGCACCTACATTTGCTCACGAAGCAAAGGCGACGCCGGGCCGACCAACAACTGGATGGATCCGCTGGAAATGCGAGAAACGCTGACGCCCAAGTTCGACGGTTCAATGCGCGGCCGCACAATGTATGTCATCCCGTTCTGTATGGGTCCGATCGGCTCGCCGATATCGCAGTTCGGCGTACAGCTTTCTGACTCGCCATACGTTGCCGTCAACATGAAGGTAATGACCCGCATGGGGAACAAAGCTCTTCAGGCTCTGGGCGATGGCGAATTTGTTCAGTGTCTGCACTCTGTCGGAATGCCGCTCGCAGAAGGTCAAGAAGATGTTTCATGGCCCTGCTCGCCCGACCCGAAAGACAAATACATCGTTCACTTCCCCGAAGACCGTGCGATCTGGAGCTACGGTTCCGGCTACGGGGGCAACGCTTTGCTGGGTAAGAAGTGCTTGGCGTTGCGTATCGCTTCGAATCTCGGCCGCGAACAGGGATGGCTCGCGGAGCATATGCTCATCGTTGGCGTAAAGTCCCCCGACGGTCGAAAAGATTACGTATGCGCCGCTTTCCCATCCGCCTGCGGAAAAACGAATTTCGCGATGCTCATCCCCCCGAAGGAGTTTCGTGAGGATGGGTGGGAAGTCACGACGGTCGGCGACGACATCGCATGGATCAAGCCAGATGAAAAAGGTCGGTTGCACGCGATCAACCCCGAAGCGGGATTCTTTGGCGTTGCCCCCGGTACTAACTATCAAACAAATCCGAACGCGATGGACTCCATCCGCGAGAACACTATATTTACCAACGTCGCACTTACCGACGATGGAGACATCTGGTGGGAAGGCATGGACGGCGACCCGCCGGCACATGCAGTTGACTGGCAGGGCAATGACTGGACCCCGAGCAGTGAAAAGCCGGCCGCGCATCCGAACGCGCGGTTTACCGCACCCATCGAACAATGCCCCGTTGTCGATGAGCACTTCGACAACCCAAGGGGCGTGCCGGTTTCCGCATTTGTATTCGGTGGGCGCCGCAACAGCGTAGTGCCGCTCGTGATGCAGTCGTTTAACTGGACCTTCGGCGTCTATACAGCCGCTACGATGGGTTCCGAGATGACGGCAGCAGCGTTCGGCAACATCGGCGAAGTTCGCCGCGACCCATTTGCGATGCTTCCCTTCTGCGGTTATCACATGGGCGACTACTTCGGTCACTGGCTGGACTTCGGCCGCAACCTGCCCAACCCTCCACGGATATTCTCAGTGAACTGGTTCCGCAAGGACGAGAACGGCAAATTCGCATGGCCCGGTTTCGGCGATAACATGCGGGTACTCAAGTGGATCGTCGAGCGTTCACGCGGCGAAGCTTCAAGCGTGGAAACGCCGCTGGGATGGATGCCTGAGTATGAGGATCTCGACTGGCGCGGGCTTGATTTCAGCAAAGAGCAGTTTGACGCAGTAATGAGCATCGATCGTGATATGTGGATCAAAGAGATCTCTATGCATGATGATCTTTTCTTCAAGCTCTACGACCGGCTGCCCAAGGAGATGACGTTCATTCGCGAACTTCTCGTCTCAAGCTTATGGCGTTCGCCCGAGATGGGACTCGCAGCGCCGCGCCACGAGGCTCCGCCCGCAAAAGCGGTGGCGAAGGGCGATTAACTCCAGTCTAAAGACGCATAAACAACGAAGCGGCCTTCGGGCCGCTATTCTTTTGCCACGACAGTCCCGTAAGCGATACAATCGCAGCAACTAAGTGTATATACCACTCATTTTATTAGGCTCGGCGATGATCGCGATGACACTGGTACCGATCCTGCAGGCGACGGCATGGTGGATCCGCATCTTCGACTTCCCGCGCCTTCAGATCGTTGCCGTTGGGTTCGCATTACTAGCGATATTTATCCCAGTGTACGGCATGACGAACGCCCTGGATGCCACCTTTGTCGTCCTGCTTGCGGTGAGCATTGGCTATCAGATCTATATGATCTACCCCTATACGCGGTTAGCACATGTGCAGGTCGAGTACAGACACGAGTCGGACAACGACCGAACTCTCGCGGTGCTGTTCGCAAACGTGTTGATGCATAATCGACAGGCCGAAGACCTGCTAATACAAGTTCGTGCAGCCGATCCGGATCTGATACTGCTCGCGGAAACCGACGCATGGTGGCAGCAGCAGGCGGACATTCTCGAAGCTGATTATCCCTACACGGTTAAATACCCCCAGGATAATACGTATGGGCTGCTCCTCTATTCACGTTTAGAGCTGATCGAGCCGGAGATCAAATTTCTGATTCAAGACGACGTCCCCTCTTTCCATGGTCGCGTCCGTCTCCGCTCCGGCGACGATGTTGAGCTTCGCTGCCTTCATCCGCGCCCTCCGGTGCCGATGGAAGACCCAAGCTCAGCTCCGCGCGATGCCGAGATCCTGATCGTGGGCAAGGAGAATCGCAAAGACAACTTGCCGTTCGTGGTTTTCGGTGACCTAAATGACGTCGCGTGGTCACGCACTAACTATCTTTTCCAGAACATCAGCGGCTTATTGGACCCTCGCGTAGGCCGCGGGTTTTATCACACGTTTCACGCGAAGATCCCTCTGCTTCGCTTCCCGCTCGACCATCTATTTCATTCGAATCATTTCCGCCTCGTCGATTTCCAACGGCTGGGATATTTCGGGTCGGATCACTTCCCTGTCTTCATCAAGCTGAGCCTCGAAC
>JACDAK010000229.1 GCA_013695495.1 Blastocatellia bacterium
GCCCAGGTATAGGCACTACCTGAGCACCGATCGAGATCGCCTCACGAACAACGGCGTAGCCCGGGTCGTTGATTCCCGGCGTGCCTGCATCCGAAACCAGTGCGACCGACTTTCCATCCGCAATCATTTCGCGAAGTTCGACCGCCCGCTCATTTTCGTTATGCTGATGATAACTGACCTTCTTGTTAGTGATATCCCAGGCCTTGAGAAGCTTACCCGTATGACGCGTGTCTTCGCATGCGATCAGATCTACAGACCGTAGAGTTTCAACAGCCCTCGCGCTGAGATCCTGCAAGTTCCCGATAGGCGTCGCCACTAGATAAAGAGTTCCCAGCATAAAGAGAAGATTCTAATCGCTTTCGCTCGATTTGAAAACGAAAAAGCCCGAGCCTGGTGAGACTCGGACTATTTCGCATTTGAGTTCAGCTATTTAGAACGGCCACGGAAGGCGTCCGTTAAAGATGCCGCCCGGGTTTCCCCGCTGATTGCCGCCGCGGTTGTCATAACGATAACCGTAAGTCTGTGCGACCATGTTGAGTTCACCACGCATCTGGTTGAACTGGCCGTGAAGGTTCCTGACCCGTGCGTAGCGAAGTGCGTTGTCTAGACGCGATGCACTGTCAAGAAGACGGCGAGCTGCGTCAGCACTGTTGTTGAGGTTGCGGCCGTTGCCGTATCTGCTCTGGAAGTTGTCGGCTGCACGACGGAAGTCATTCGCCAAACGCCGGAGGTCCTGGTCGTTGCGGCCATAGTTGCCGCGGTTACCGCGGTAACCGCGATTTCGATCCATGCGGTCAACCTGACGTTCGAAATCACGGCTGCGCTGCTTTAAGCTGCGAGCCACTCCGCGAAGGTCGCGAACCTGCCCACCGCGGTAAACACCAGGGCCGCTATTCGGGAACCACTGGGCGCTCGCCACGCTTGGCAATGCTAAAACCACCAACGAAAATGCGCTCACTGCGATCAGATTTTTAATACTTTTCATTTCTTTCTTCACTCTCCTTATGATTTTCGCAATGGAATAGCCACTGCCTACCCCCGGCATCGCAACGTGCGTGCCATTATCGGAACGTGGAGTGTGTAAAGATACGTAAGTTATTGTAGGGCCAACGGTTAAGTGTATACCGAAGCACGGTTTAGACCACGCAAAAAGGGCACGTTCGATATTGAACATGCCCCATTTGGTTAAGGATTGTGCGAGATTGTGAGTTACTCGCCGAGTGCTTTAGCGGCATTAACCCGCCCGCCGGAGACTATTTTTCCGTTCAATATGTCGAGAACGTCCGACGATGCGATGAGCCGTTTGCGGAGGTCTGCCACTGAAATATCAGGCTCATTAGCAAGGATCAGTGCGGCAATGCCCGCGACGTGCGGGGTAGCCATCGACGTGCCCGACGCTTCGCGGTAAGCACCCTTCAGCCACGTTGACACGATCTGTTTCCCGGGGGCTGCGACATGGACCGTCTTAGCACCGAAGTTGGAAAATGACGCAAGAAGGTCGTTATTATCTAACGCACCGACGCTGATCACATTCGGCAAATCGTAGTTTGACGGGTAATGCGGACGCCGGTCGTTATCAGTGCTCGCGTTGCCGGCAGCGGCGATGAACATAATGCCCTCGTCGCCTGCAGCCTTGATCGCACTTTCCAGTGCTTTCGAATACTGAGTCGAGCCCCAGCTCGCACTGATGACGCGAACATTTACACCTTTCTTCTTGCGGTCAACTGCGTAATTGATCGCCTCAATGGCGTTCTTCGTCGTTCCAAAACCGCCGCGGCCCAGGAACTTTAACGGCATGATCTGTACATCCCAGTTAATGCCGGCGATTCCCTGTTCGTTATTTCCTTCTGCTCCGATCACACCAGCGCAGTGGGTGCCGTGGCCGTTATCGTCCATCGGGTCAGCGGCGTTGTCCACCGCGTTAAATCCGTAGCGATCGTTAAAGGTGCCGAGCTCCGCGTCAAAGTACTGCGGCAAATTCTCCGGCCTGATCCACATATTCGTGACGAGATCCGGATGTGTGTAATCGACACCGGTATCAAGCACGGCTACTACAACATCGCCGCTTCCCTGCGTTTTGGCCCATGCCTGTCTGGCAGAGATGTCCGCCTTCGCTTTGCCGCCGTTCTGCCCGTCGTTGTAGAGGGCCCACTGCTCCGAAAAATACGGGTCGTTCGGTGCATTATCCGGCAGGTCGTCGTTATCGCCGCGAGGCGAGACTTCTCTGAACTCCGGCAGGTCCACCTCGATCTTAAAATTGGGCTCGGCGTATTCCACCAGGTCCGTCATCGACGCGTAGTGCTCGGCCACAACAGCCGGATCAGCGTTATCGAGATCGTCGATCGCGACTAGGCCGCGAACGAGTTCGAGGCGGTCTTCGATGCGGTCATTATTCCGAGCCGCGATCGCCGCCTTCTGTGCCAGCGTTACGCCGCTTTTGAACTTGACCAGGACTTCCGGTTCGCCAGCGCTGTTCGAGCGGCTGACGGTAACAGGCTTGACCGTTTGTGTTTGGTGGGTCGTAGAACGAAGTGCGTTACTCCACCTGTCTATCTGGCCGAGAACGCCCGCAAATATTACGACGATCAACGCCAGGCCGACATGTATCCAAATGTTATTTCGGTTCATACTACTCTCTCCGGTGATCTGCCGGTGCTACTACGAAACCACGATATGGTTCGAGCCTTTATAATCTTTTAACCGCAGCTGATATTTATCTCCGCGGTAATGATAATCGCTCCCGTCTGCGCGAAGGGTTATTTCCCAGCCGTACGCTATCATCTGCGCCGACATCTCGTCGTTAACCGGAGCTCCGAGCGACATATCAGGAAACTCTTTACTGCTAACTGACGCCGTTTCGATCTTTGAAGCGTCAATGCCCAGCCGTTTCGACAGGTCCTCTTTGGCTTTCTCTGCCGCACTATTTTGATCAAATCCCATATTGTTTAGTTGTTCCCAATTTTCCTACTTATACGCCTAATAGTCAAAGAAGGTTCGCGTCAGCGCGGGCCTGCAGAAGGGGTTCGGAAGTTGCGGGTGATCTCAACAAGTGCAGGAATAATGTACGTTCCGCAAGCGAATCCCAGGATCATGCCCGAAACGAGTCGCGTAAGATGAGTGTTTTCCCAGACACCAAAGAACGTCAGCGAGAAATCAACCGCGAGCGGAGCCGTTGCGAGAACCAACCACCTACGCGCGGGGGGCTCGACATCCACCAGGTTCCGCCAGATCGGAAAAGCCGCGAAACCGAGGAGCACTCCGAAGTAAACGCCGAAGCATCGAGAGCAAACACCGATCTGATGAGCAAAGAAGTGGAATGAGCGTTCCGGTATCTGATGGCAGATGTAGCCGAACGCATTCATCAGTGTGGCCGACGCATCAACTGCTCCGAAATGATTCAAGAAAGCTGGAGCTACCAGGAACCCAACAAAGACCAGCCAAACGGAGCAGGCCACCATCCAAACGCGAACCGCCTGCGAACGCATCGCGAGCGCCGACGCACCTTGGTACCTATCGTTAGATTGACGCATCTACGCTATCCTTCAAGCTGGCCAGCCGCAACCGATTTGATGCCCTGCTCGGTTTTCAGGATGTGCGCAGTTGTTTGGATCACTGTGTCGGGGTTGAGTGAGATCGAATTGATTCCGCGTTTGACCAGAAACTCTGCAAACTCGGGATAATCAGATGGTGCCTGACCGCAGATGCCGATCTTTTTGCCCGCGCGTTTTGCCGCATCTATCGCCATGGCGACCATCTTTTCGACAGCTCCGTTTCGTTCGTCAAATAGGTGTGCCACCATTTCAGAATCGCGGTCAAGGCCGAGAGCAAGCTGGGTCAGATCGTTGGAACCGATGGAATAGCCGTCGAAAACCTGCAGGAATTCATCCGCGAAAACGACATTCGCCGGAAGTTCGCACATGGCGTAGATCTCCAGTCCGTTCTCACCCTGCACCAGTCCGTGTTCCGCCATCAGCTTGATGACTTTTTCGCCCTCTTCGACAGTGCGGCAAAACGGGATCATCGCCTTGATGTTCGTGAGTCCCATGTCCGCGCGGGCACGCAAGAGCGCAAGGCACTCGAGACGAAAGCCGGCCTTATACCGATCGTCATAGTAGCGTGACGCCCCACGAAACCCGATCATCGGATTCTCTTCGATCGGCTCAAATTCGGTGCCGCCGATGAGCATTGCGTACTCGTTCGACTTAAAGTCCGACATGCGCACGATCGCGTCTTTGGGATAAAATGCCGCGGCGATTCGTGCAATTCCTTCGGCAAGCGAGCGGACAAAAAACTCCTTCGGATCTTCCTCGAGGATTCGATTTGCGATCGTCTCGATATCTTCGCGCCGCCGCAAATTCGGATAGTTGACCAGAGCCATCGGGTGAATACCGATGTTATTGTTGATAATGAATTCGAGCCGCGCTAGGCCCACACCATCATTCGGCAGGCGTGAAACCGAGAACGCATGGTCGGGGTCGCCGACGTTCATCATCACCTGCGTTTTCGGCCGTTCAGTATCTGTGATGATGTGTTTCTTGACGTCGAAATCGACCCGTCCGAAGTAAATATTGCCGACATCGCCCTCTGCGCAGGACACAGTAACATCGGTGCCGCTGCGGATCTTTTCGGTTGCGTCACCGGTTCCGACGATGCACGGAATGCCAAGCTCGCGGCTGATGATGGCGCTGTGACAGGTCCGGCCGCCGCGCTCCGTAACGATCGCAGAGGCTCGTTTCATGATCGGTTCCCACGCCGGATCGGTCATCGTTGTAACCAAGATCTCGCCCGGTTGAAATGTGTTGAGCTTACTCGAATCAAGCAGCACACGAGCCGTTCCGGTTCCGATCTTTTCACCCACGGCGACCCCGGTCGAAAGCGGAGCACCGTGTGTGCCCGTCAGTTCGTATGATTCGATGAAGTTTTCGGTGCGCTGCGCATGTACAGTCTCCGGCCGGGCTTGAAGGATGAACAGTTCGCCCGTCACGCCGTCTTTAGCCCACTCAATGTCCATCGGCTGCGACTTGCCTGCGAGCTTCGAGTAATGATCCTCGATCAGGCAAGCCCAATTCGCCAGCTGGAGCACCTCGAAACCTGCAAGGCAATAACGCTTGCGCTGGCTGGCGACCACCTCGCGGACCTGAGTGCCGCTGCCGTCGTCTGCGAACACCATTTTTACTTCTTTTACGCCAAGTTTTCGCGTAATGATCGGACGGTAGCCGAGCTTTAGCGTCGGCTTGAAAACGATCCATTCATCCGGCGTCGCCATGCCTTGTACGACGGCTTCGCCGAGGCCCCAGGCACCGTTTATGACCACGGCTTCTCGAAAGCCGCTCTCTGTGTCCAGCGTGAACATCACGCCGGAGCACGCTATGTCTGAGCGGACCATCGGCTGAATACCGATCGAAAGCGCGACCTCGAAGTGGTCAAATCCTTTCGCCGTGCGGTATGAGATCGCGCGGTCCGTCCAGAGCGAGGCGTAACACTCGCGGCAGGCCTCGATGAGCTGCTTTTCACCTCGAACGTTCAAGATCGTATCTTGCTGTCCCGCAAATGAGGCATCTGGAAGGTCCTCAGCCGTTGCTGAAGAGCGCACGGCAACCTCGAACGCCTTCTTACCGATGCGATCGCCCAGGCAGCTGTAAGCGTCATGAATGGCTGCCTCGATCTCCGCCGGGAACGGCGATTCCCGGACCAGACGCCGAGCTTCCGCACCTACGCGGGCAAGCTCGTCCAGATCGTCGACATCTAGTTTGTTGAGGAGTTTTTGAAGCTTTTTGCGGAGTCCGTTCGACTGAAGAAGTGTTTCGTACGCGTGGCTGGTCGTCGTGAAGCCATCAACTGCGCGGACTCCTTGCTGTGTGAGTTCGCGAAAAAGTTCGCCGAGGCTAGCGCATTTACCGCCTACAAGAGCGACCTGCCCCGCTCCTACTTCGGCAAGATCAATGACATACGGGTTCTTTTCGCTCATATTTCAACTAAACGGTCACGACTGTCTTGCTCTCCTCGGACGTTTCGGGCATATCACCCGTATCGGGCCGAAGGTATTTTCGCATTTTAGGTTTAAGAGTTTCGAGCAATTCCTTTCGAGATTTCGTCTTCACCGGCTTCCCGACATAGATCTTGCCCATTTTTTCGAGCCGTTTCTCAGATATTGCTCCTGAGAACATCAACAGCGGATAGGTGAAGTTTGGCCCGTTCAGCTTTCGCAGTTTGTACAGCCACATACCTATCGAGCCCAGACGCCACGCCGTGGGTCCCCACCAGCTATATTGGCCGGGGCGAAGATTCATCTTCCAGCATTTCATCATCAACTGCCACTGCAACTCCGTCAACTGGCGCGTCTGCGTCACGCCTTTCTCCATTTCCATCCGCGTGTCGTGCAGCGGCGTAAAGATCGATGGTATAAGAAACGCGAAAAGCCCGCGACGTTCCATTTCGTAAACGAGGTCGAGCGTTTCTCTCATGTCTTGATCGGTCTCGTCCGGATTTCCGACTATCAAGGTCATCGCGGGGAACCAGTTGTTCTCATTCAAAACCCGAAGCCCTTCAAGCACAATGCTCGGCCAATCTCCGATCGAGAACGGTATACCTTTGCTCGGCATTATCTTTTTTGCCATACGCACCGAACCCGTCTCAAGCCCGATCAGCGGTGCCAGCGCCTTTTTTTCGGGATGCGAGCTCAGATACGGAAAATGTATGGGGCTCTTGGGCAGCAGAATGTCAGATAGCTCCTTGATAAGTATGGGATCAACCACCGCCGGGGCGATAGTCGAGTGGCTGAGAACATGCTGCTCAACTCCCGGTGTCGCGACAATATCGCGGTATAGATCGACTAGAGCCTCGCGGTTCGGAAAGTAAAACGGCGTGTCCGTGTGCACCTGACCCCAAATGAACATATCCTCCGTCGCAAGCGATATCTGTTTGTTCCCTTCGCGGACATTTGCCCGCACCGCATCCATGATCTTGTCTTTCGGCAGGTCGATCTGCGGGTTGAGATCAGGTACACAGAATTTGCAGCGGCGGCCGCAGCCCGTCGTCATCTCTACGACACCGAATGTCGTCCGAGTGTCCGGAAACAGGATGGAGTCGCGGTCGACCGGATGCTTTACCTCGACTTCTCTCGGTAGATCTTCGCCGCGGATCGCCTTTGCAAATAACGCTAACGTGTCCTCGGATTCGCTCCGCCCCTCGACGATGCAGTCGATACCCAGCTCGTCGTAAAGATCTGTCTGAATGATCTGCCAGCCGCCGGAACCGCCGACGATAACCTTGAAATTGTCTCTGTGAGGGTTTGACTTGATCTGAGCAAAAAGCTCGCGAGAGTAGTGCGAGTTGATCGGCATCTTCGAGGAGCCGAAAATTGAGGTATAAACCCCAGCCGCAAATGTGACGCCCAGAGGGTTGTGTGTAGACACCGCGACGACGCGCGTGCGTGGGCCGATAAACTTTTCCAGATCTTGAGGGAAACAGGAAACAATATCGCCTGATTCGTGGGCCCTCAGCAGCGATTTTTCAACCAGCCGAACTCCCGCCGGCATATATTTCGCCGAGCCGTCCGGATTGTGTTCAACGTCACGCCATTTCGGATACTTGCGGTTTAGAATTCCTTCGAGCCAGATCGGCAGCGAAGCCATCGCCATCTGGATAAAGTATCCGGCGTGGTCGATCGCCTCCGTAAGCGGCGCCGTCAGGACGATCAGCTTACCCTGTCCATCGTCTTCCGTTGCCGTAGGGACATTTCCGTTCCCATTAATTGCAGAACCGTTGTTTTTCATGAAGATCTCCGTTGCTGCCTAGAAACTTCCCCTTGAAAACATCAGATCTGTAGGAGTGGTGAGGCTAGAATCTGATCACCGCATCCGGCCCGCCTTCAACGTGCACAGTGTCGACAAAACGGATGCTCTTCGTCTCCGTGGTCATTACAACAGAGTGTGTGCGTTTGCCCTCGCCAAAAAAGCGAACGCCTTTTAACAGCGAGCCGTCGGTCACGCCCGTAGCGGCAAATATTATCTTCTTGCCCGGAGCAAGATCATTCGTGTCATAGATCTTGTTCGTATCAGTGATTCCCATCGAGTTGATGCGCTTCATCAACTGATCGATCGGGGGAATTTTGTCTTTGTCTACCCCAAGCCTTTCGTGATCAAAAACGAGTTTCGCCTGTATCTCGCCATTCAGGCATTTCATCGCGGCGGCCGTGATCACACCTTCAGGAGCTCCGCCAATACCCATTAGCGCATGAATATTGGTGCCGGCTACTGCAGCGGAAATCGCAGTTGAAAGGTCGCCATCCGAGATTAGCCGAATTCGAGCTCCCGCCGCTCGTACATCAGCAATAAGCTGGCGATGACGATCACGGTCAAGACAAACAACCGTCAGATCGTCGACATCTCGGCCAAGCCTGCGAGCGATATTGCGAAGATTTTCGGCGACCGGCGCTTCGATGTCGACGGACCCTTTACACGAGGGTCCAACGACGATCTTGTCCATGTACATGTCAGGCGCGTTTAACAGACCTCCCCGTTCGGCCGCCGCCAGCACCGCAATGGCGTTGCTCGCGCCGAGTGCACAAAGATTCGTGCCTTCAAGTGGATCGACCGCTATGTCCACCTCAGGAAACTTAGATCGAACATCGTTCGGGAAATCGGCACCGCCAACTTCCTCGTCGATGTAGAGCATCGGGGCCTCGTCCCTCTCGCCTTCGCCGATAACGATCCGGCCCTGCATGGGAACCTGATCCATCACCAAACGCATTGCCTCAACGGCTACGTGGTCAGAGTGCTTGCGGTCGCCCTGCCCCATCGTCTTCGCCGATTCGATAGCCGCGGCCTCGGTCACTCTAAGAAAATCGAACGCTAACTCGCGTTCAGCATTGGTGTTTTTCATCCAAGTCTCCGTGAAAAATATATCGCTTTTAATTTAAGAAAAAAGGCATTTTACCATTTGTCTGGCCAGATTTGACAAGTAATCGTTTCGATATTACGGTTTTACTTTGGTTCGTCGCCCGTATCGAAGGAGATTTTGTCTGAATGACATATATTGTTGCTGAACCGTGTATTGAATGTAAGTACACAGACTGTGCCGCAGTTTGCCCGGTCGAAGCTTTCCATGAGCTTCCCGACAAGCTGCTCATTAATCCCGACACCTGCATCGACTGTGACGCATGTCTGCCGGAGTGCCCGGTTGAGGCGATCTTCTCCGATATGTCGATACCCGAAGAATACCTACCGTGGCTCGAGATCAACAAAGAGGCGGAACAATACCCTATCATCAGCACAAAGCAGCCGGCCCTTTACGGCCCGGGCTGCGGCGGCCAGCCCGAGTAGTCCAATCAAAATACTGATCACACACGAGAGGCGGCCCGTCCGCCTCTTTTTAATTCCAACGAGCACCCAACCGGAGAATCGATGGTGAACTGACCGTTCTCACCGGTGTCCTACCGATCGAATAGCGCGAGTTGAACACGTTCTCCAGAGCCGCAAAGATCCGAAGTCGATCGCTTACGGATCGCGTTATTTGGGCGTCCATCTGAAAAAATCGTCCGAGCCGAAATGTGTTTAGGTCGTCATCGAATTGTGAGCCCGATGCACGCATCTGCACCGCCGCCGTCCAACTCTGCCGCACATACCGCACCTGAGCCGTCGCCTGATGACGGGGAACCTGCGGCACACGCTTGTCCACCAGCACCGGGTTTAATGGGAACTCTGCCACCCGCGAATCTACGAAAAGATACCCGGCATTGAACGTTAGCTGGGCTAATCGAAATTCCGCATCCGTCTCGAACCCGATCATCTCAGTAGCACCTGCGTTCTGCCTCTCGCGTGTTATCAGCGCAGGGGTCGCCCCGATCGTTACGTTCCCTATCGCTTCGTTAATTCGCGTGACGAAGACATTGGCACGCACTGAAAATCGCCGCTGCATAAAGCTCAATCCGCCCTCGCCCGTGGTCGCAAGTTCGGCAGTAAGATTCGCGTTCGCATTTGTGATCACATTCCCAACGCGAAAACCCCGGTAGAGTTCATTCAGCGTAGGAGCTCGAAAGCTCCGCGAGCACGACCCGTATGCAGAGCCCCCCTGCACAAGGCGAACCAGCAACGAGATCCGCGGGCTGAGCGCTTGTTCCGATCGATCGGGAAACTCGATCAAAGTCGCAGCGCCCGTGTTCGCCGCCCGCGTCAGCGACAATCCGTCCTGATTCATCCACCTGTCGAACCGCAGGCTCCCGGCGAGCACTACCCTGCCGCGCGAAAAAGCGTCGCCCACGAATACCCCGAACGAACGTTCTCGCCCGCCCGTCCCGAGGTATGCCGATACAGCAGCGTTGAAGTATCCAACCTCGTCGCTGAATCCCCTCACATCCCTGCCCTCGACCCCGGCCACAACGGTGTGGCTCCAACCGCTGTGTGTCACTGCTGCTGAGAATCCCGCGTTCTGCGAAGGCGATCGCTGCAATCTTGACAGCGTTTCAGTCGAACGATCGGCTGACAACGCTGTGAACGTCTGGTCATATACCTGCGTCCCGCCGTAAACCCGCCAGTTCAAGGTTGTCGGTCTGTCGATTTGGCCAAATCGCCAATCGCCGCCGGCCGCGATCTGACGGGAGTGCGTCTGATTTGTCTGGAGGCGCGTGCCGTTGCTTCGTCTCTCAGCAAAGTACGACGGGCGAATAAATATTGAGCCATTCACAAGATCACGGCGTACCGTTGCGGAAAAAACGGTCGAACGCACTCCGGCAGGCTGATCGGCATCGCCGCGTGACGACGATTCCACCGGGATGTAGCCACGAGTGCGAAACCCCGACGCCGTGCCGTCAAATGACCAGCGGCCGGCATTCGTGCCGAAAAAAGTGGATCCCGACGCAGTCGCCTGCGTCCCGCCATAAGCCTCGGCTGAGAACTCGTACCGTTCCTCAACCCGCCGCGGTATCACGTTGAGCGTCCCGCTTAGAGCACCGCTCCCGTAAAGGCTCGATGCACCGCCGCGAACCACTTCGACTTGTTCAACTGCCACAGGCGGCACCCGGTTCCATTGCACCCACCCGCCGAACGGGTCGTTGAGCGGCAGCCCGTCAAACAGCACGAGCGAACGGCTCGCGCCTGTCGCTCCAGCACCTCGCAGCGAAACGCCCTGCGTCGTCGGATTCGAATTTCGGCTGCTCGAACGGCGAAACGTCGAGAATCCCGGCACCTGCCGCAGCACATCGTCCAAAACCGGCGCCGCCGAACTTTTTATGTCCGCCGCCGAAACCACCGCCACGCTTGCGGGCGTGTCGCCAAGCCGGGCCTCGGTACGCAGAGCAGACACGATCACGCGTTCCTCAAGCCCCGCGGGTAAAAGAACGATGGATACCTCGGTATCTGACAATGCAATGTTTCGCGAAACAGATGCGAATCCTCGCGCGGATATCTCGATAGTCGTTCCATCAACAACGGGGCCACAATAATAGCCGATGCCACGCGTAATGCAGTTACGTGTCCCACTTCCGTCCGATGCTATGACAACCGCATTTCTGACCGCTGATCCCGAAACATCGGTCACCTGAACGGACACTCCCTCGCTCTGCGAATACGACGCAAATGCCGTCAATGATAACGTTGAAACTAGTGCCGCAAACATGCGGATCTTCCTCGAAATGTTCATTTGTTTCGATTTAGCTTATCGCGATGTGCCGAAATTTTACAAATATTTCGTGCGGGCGTCTGCGCGGAAGATTACTCAAAAGTGCGAATTTCTCCGCAGCTTCGGCTGGCACCCTTCGGGCTAAAATAGCTAAGTACGGGTACAGTGAGGCTTCTAAGCAAGCTGATTCAAGAGAACCGTGGGTCTCAAATTGCACTAAACACTGCGGAGGCCATTCAAATGCAAAAGTACACAACAAGAACCATAGGCGAGATCGCGGTGGCCCAACCGACGGCTCCGCTTGTTTTCGAAAACCTTAAGATCGACTACTGCTGCGGCGGCCATATCAAGTTTGACGAAGCATGCCGAAAAGCTGGCGTGGAACCCGACGTCGCACCGCCGCCGGTAGAACCAACGCCACCAGTGCCGCCGGTTGAACCCAAAAAATGAAAGTTCATAACGTCAGGGCAGGTCAGGATCTGCAACCCGTAATATTTTTAGACCCGAAAAAGAAACTAGAGGCACGGCTGCAAAGCCAACGCCGGGAACAATTCGCCGAAGCGTTTTCTATGCTAAAATGGCGTGACCAAAGCGAACATTCGCGGTTTGCGGTCGCGTTGGGCCGGTTCCTAAAACTGGTTAAAGAACGCCCGCTTTATGATTTAAAGACGCCCGGGGATGCAAACATTCCCAGCCACCTAAAGGAAAAGACGCTAAAAGATATTCAGTCGATCTTAGACGAGATAACCGAAGGATTGTTATGACTACATTCAACGCCCCAATTTGCTACGCTTGCCGGCACCGATCGTTAGAATTCGACGACGGCGTTTTTCGTTGCCGGGCGTTTCCGGACGGAATCCCGGGGCCGATTATTCACGGCGATCACGATCATAAAACACCGTTCCCCGGCGATAATGGAATTCAATTCGAACCATTAGAGGATTAAATATGTTTTCAATTGTGGGCGTTTTATCTTTTCTGCTATATTTGGCGTGCAAAACAAAACCGCGGCCGGCCGGCCGTATTCGGGCGGAATTCGTTTCCGTCGTCATCGATCAAACTAGAATCATAGGAGTAATAACAAAAATGGAAATGAAGGAAGGACAACGCGCCGATCTCACCGTTAATTTATCTGCGCCGTATTCTAGGAACCCCCCGGCAACGATTCGGAACCTATCGAAAAAACTCCGCGGGTTGCGTCATGGTGTTGTAGCGGTTGAGCGCGTCCTGTACGACCTTCGTTTTCATGCCGTTTGGGTCCGGGCCGCTGAAAAATTCGCTGATCGATTGGCCGTTTAATTCGATCCCCTCAACGCCCGCGGCGTCGGTTAGTTTTTCTAATAATTGGCAGTTCCACTTATGACGGCCGGCCGTTATTTCGTCTTCGCTCAACGCGTAGAATCGTTGCCGATCCGCTAATTCTTCTTCTGTCATGGTTGGCCGCATTGGAAAAACGATTCGGGTCGCCGGTGTCGTCAGCTCGTAAGTTAAAACGACGTTGACCATTTGCAGCTCAAATAATCCGGCGTGGCCGTTGTTGGAAAACTTGTTAAGGTTTGGGTTTTGTTCGTCTTTGGTTGTCATATTTTTTTGGTTGATTTTGAAAAATGCCCGGAACCGACGGCACCGGGCGGTTTAGGTTTAGGTATCTAAAAGGAATTGGCCAGTAAACGCCCCGTGATATTCGCCGCGGGTCATAACCCCGAATTCGTCGGGCGACGGCCTGCCGTTCAACTGAAACTGCGATTTATTCCGGGCACCGGCGAATGTAACCAGCTCATCGGAAAGTCTGAATTGTGTATGCGGGGCAATGATCGAATGCCGTTCGCCCGGGCGGCCGATATCCAGCCGTAACGCCGCGAATGCATTTTCCTCGTCTTCGGCGAACTCGTAAAGTTCCGCCGCCGGCGATCCCAAAACCGTCGCCGTCAGTTCG
>JACDAK010000255.1 GCA_013695495.1 Blastocatellia bacterium
CGCCGTCTTCCCTGATCACCATTTTCTGCTTCCACCGATGCAGCACGTTCTCGTTTACCCCAGTCTCCCGCGATATCGCCGCGATCGTCTGTCCCGCCATATATTTCCGTATTACTTCGTTCTTGAATTCCTGATCGTATCTTTTTTTTGTCCTTTTTGACTAGACCACCTCACTTCCTACCCTTCGCCGCCGCATCCATCCCACAGCGTTGATCGGCGGTACCATTCAGCTACCCACAAATACATACAAACTCGTGTTCGGCCTCATCCTCATCGCAGCCGCCGCCCGTCTCATCTGGCACCCGTCGGACGATGAGCAAGAAACCCCGCCGCCCATATGGCTCGCGTTCGTGATCGGCGCTGCCATCGGCATCCTATCCGGCCTA
This sequence comes from Blastocatellia bacterium, assembly GCA_013695495.1. Taxonomy (GTDB): domain Bacteria; phylum Acidobacteriota; class Blastocatellia; order Pyrinomonadales; family Pyrinomonadaceae; genus OLB17. Next base: position 387 of record JACDAK010000255.1, read on the forward strand.
GTCGGCGTAGGCGGAGGCATTTTTCTGAGCCCGATCTCGCTCCTATTTAATTGGTCATCGGCCAAGACCGCCGCCGGCGTCTCTGCTCTCTTCATCCTCGTCAATTCCGCAGCCGGACTCGCGGGCAACTGCGAACAGATCGCGCTTCTTCCTACATCCATCATTTTGTGGATCGCCGCTGCCGCCCTCGGCGGTCTCGTCGGTTCAACGCTCGGCGCAAGATGGCTCGCCTCCATCTGGCTCCGCCGCCTCCTCGCCGTGGTTTTGCTTGTGGCCGGTGCTAAACTGTTATTCGCCTGACGCAGCATCGTTCAAAGCAACGTTTCCGCCCCCTGACTCAACCAATATTCGTCGATATCACCGGAGACCAAAGTGCCCGCTCGCCTTATATTCATTCTTGTAGCAATTGTCGTGCTGGGCATTCCGGCCGCGGCACAATCCGGGCGCGTCAAACCTGCCGAATCCCCCACGCCCCAGCCCCAAAAACGCATTTCGCTTCCCGGCCCGATCGTCGACCGCCCTCGCATAGCTGAACCGACCGCCACCCCCTTTCCTGCCGACGATGGCGAAGTTATCACAGTCGATTCCACCCTCGTCCCCATCCCCGTCTCCGTCGTCGACCGCAGCGGCCGCGCAGTCCGCACGCTCAACCTCAACGATTTCGACCTAAAGATCGACGGCCGCACAGTCGAGATCAGCGACATCTCACGCGCCCAAACACCTGTCCGCCTTGCTATGCTTTTCGACAACTCCGGCAGCGTCCTCAAGGCGCGCGAGTTCGAGATCGAAGCCGCCATCGGCTTCTTTCGCCGCGTGCTTCGCCCCGACCGCGACCTCGCTGCGCTCTACAGTGTCTCGACCTACACCCGGCTCGAACAGCCCTTTACCCGCGACGTCAACCTGCTTGTCCGCACCATCCGGGCCATGCCCCCGCCCACCGGCGCCACGGCTCTTCTCGACGGCATCGAAATGGCTGCCGAATATCTTGGGGAACAAACGGGCCGCCGCGTCATAGTTATCGTCTCTGACGGCGACGACACCAAAACTGACACAACATTCGACGCCGCTCTCCGCATGGCGCAAAATTACAACTGCCAGATCTACGTTGTCCGCACGACCGAATTCGAAAACTTCATCCGCACCGGCTCACGCGTGTCCAACGCAAACAGCCGCCTGCTCACGGCCGAACGTCGCATGCTCGAGTTCGCACGCCAAACCGGCGGCTCCGTCTTCAGTCCCATCGACCGCAGTGAGCTCGACGAAGCCTTTCGCGCCATCTCCGCCGAACTCGCCGAACAGTATATACTTAACTATTATCCCGACGATCTTTCGCCCGCCCGCGGCGAATTTCGAAAGATCGAGTTAAGCATCAAAGGGCGCGACGACATGACCATCCGCGCCCGCAACGGCTATTACGTCCGCCGCTGACCGCACATGCGAACCGAGACCGAGCAATTCCTCCAGCATCTCAAATACGAGCGGAACATGAGCCCGCACACCATCCGCAATTACGCCAGCGACCTCGGCCAGTTCACCGAATTCCTTCAAAAGATCGAAAATCGCGAACTCGACCCGTCCGAGATCGACAACCTAACCATCCGCGAGTGGATGGCAACGCTTCACAATGCCAATAAAAAGAAAGCCTCGATCGCCCGAAAGCTCGCCAGCCTTCGAACCTTCTTCCAATTCCTCGTCCGCGAAGGCAAGCTCGAAAAGAACCCTGCAAAGCTCGTCGCCACGCCCCGCATCGAGCGCAAACTTCCCCAGCACCTCTCAATGGAAGACGCAGTCCGCTTTATCGAAACGCCTGACATTTACACACACCTCGGACGCCGCGACCGCGCCATTATCGAAATGCTCTACGCCACCGGCATCCGCGTCGGCGAACTCGTCGGCATCAACCTCACTGACGTCGATTTCCGCGAGCGCGTCGTCCGCGTCACGGGCAAACGCAAAAAGCAGCGCATCGTCCCCTTTCACGAACACGCGCTCCAAGCCCTCTTGCTCTATCTTGAACAAACACGCCCCGCGTTCCTCGAAGAACGTCCCGCCCCCGAACGCGACACCGAACGCGCCGTCTTCCTACACCGCCGCGGCGGCCGCATCACCACCCGCAGCGTCGGCCGCATGATCGATAAATACATCGCTCAGTGCTCCGACCTCCACAGCATCTCGCCCCACACCCTGCGCCACTCCTTCGCCACCCACCTCCTCGACCAAGGCGCAGACCTCCGTGACATCCAGGAACTCCTAGGC
>JACDAK010000274.1 GCA_013695495.1 Blastocatellia bacterium
GCACAAATAAGGGTCGCGGTCAAAGATTTTGCCCATAAATCGAAGCCCTTACCTCATCCGGCGGCCGCCTTTGACCCCGCCTTCGCATGTACAAATGCCGCATTGAATACTTCAAGAACTGTGTCTACAAAGACAAATTTCAGATCGTTCAAGACTTCTTTCGGCAAGTCTTCCAGATCGCGAACGTTTGCCGCCGGCAGTATAACCGTCTTTATCTTGGCACGGCGGGCTGCAAGCAACTTTTCTTTGACTCCACCCACCGGCAGTACGTTGCCACGCAATGTGATCTCTCCGGTCATCGCCACGTCCTTGCGTACCGCCTTTTGCGCCAACACCGAGACAAGAGCGGTCGCCATCGTGATTCCCGCAGAAGGCCCGTCTTTCGGGATCGCGCCTTCCGGAAGATGGATGTGGATGTCGAAATTGTCCAGGATCTGTTCATCGATCCCCAACTCCTTGCTCCTGGCTTTCGCAAACGAAAATGCCGCCTGAGCCGACTCCTGCATGACATCGCCCAGCTGCCCGGTAAGCATCAACTTGCCCTTCCCGCGCGTTTTCAAGGCCTCAATGAACAAGATATCGCCCCCCACTGCGGTCCATGCTAAACCCGTAACAGTCCCGATCTGGTTCTTTTTGAGAGCGCCCTCGGTGAAGATTCGCGAAACGCGCAAGTAGTCTTTTACCGTATCGACTGTGACCTTCTCTGGCACGAACGAAGCCCCAAGTTCCGCCTTCTTCCGGGCGATCTTGCGCGCGATCTTCCCGATCTCCCGCTCTAACTGCCTCAGCCCGGCCTCCTGTGTGTACTCGCTTATCACTCGGACAATCGCCTTCCGGTCGAATTTAAGTTCGCTACGCTTGAGTCCATTCTCTTCGATCTGCTTTGGGATCAGATGGCGCCGTGCGATTTCTACCTTCTCTTCCTCGGTATAGCCGGAAAGCCAGATGATCTCCATCCTGTCGCGAAGAGCCGGCTGTATAGTATCCAGCACGTTCGCAGTCGTCATGAACATCACATTCGAGAGATCAAATACAACGCCAAGGTAATTATCTCTAAATGTCGAATTCTGCTCCGGATCCAAAACCTCAAGCAGCGCCGAGCTTGGGTCGCCGCGAAAATCCGCTCCGACCTTATCGATCTCGTCGAGCATTATCAACGGATTCTGCGTTTCCGCCTGCGCTATCGCCTGAATGATCCTTCCCGGCATCGCGCCAACGTAGGTCCGCCGATGTCCCCGGATCTCCGCTTCATCATGGACTCCGCCCAGGGAAAGCCTCACAAATTTCCTATTCAACGCCCGAGCCACCGAGCGGCCGAGCGAGGTCTTCCCGACTCCCGGAGGCCCGACTAGACAAAGGATCGAACCCTTCGGCTTCTCGATTAGTTTTCGAACTGCGAGAGCCTCAATAATGCGCTCTTTCACCCTTTCGAGTCCAAAGTGGTCTTCGTTCAGTATTTTCTCGGCCTTTTTCAGATCGAGATTGTCCTTTGACTGCTTCGACCAAGGCAGCTCGGTCATGATGTCGAGCCAGTTCCGCAGCGTCCCGGTTTCGGCCGCATCCGGATGCATGCGCTCGAGCTTTTTGAGCTGCCGAAGCGCTTCTTCCTCGGCATTCTCAGGCATCTTCGCCTTCAAGATCTTGTCGCGATACTGTTCGATCTCCTCGTAAAGCTCGCTTCCCTCGCCAAGCTCTCCCTGGATCGCCTTTAACTGCTGACGAAGAAAATACTCCCGCTGCGAACGGTCGATGTCTGCCCGAGCTTGCGTGTTTATCTCCTGCTGAACGGTCAAAACCTCGATCTCTTTACTCAGGAGGTCGTTCACTTTACGCAGGCGAAATACCGGCTCGTGAATATCCAAAACACTCTGCGCGTCTTCGACCTTCAATTCGAGGTTGGACGCCGAAAGGTCGGCGAGCCGTCCCGCGTCGTCAAGATTCGCAATTATCGCCAGCACCTCAGGCGAAATATTTTTGCCAAGCGAAGCCGCTCGCTCCATCGAACCTCGTACGTTGCGAACAAGCGCCTCAACCTCCAGCGAGTTATCGGGCGAAAGTGGTTCTGATATAGGAGTGATCGTTGACGTGACGTAATCTTGGCCCGAGCTAATCGCGTCGATCCGCGTTCGCGACAACCCTTGAATAAGAATCCGGATCCGTCCGTCCGGCAGCTTCAGCATCCGCATTATGATCGCAACCGTTCCTGTTTCGTAAAGATCGCCTTGCTCAGGATCCTCTACATTCACATCTTTCTGCGAGACAAGCACGATCATCCGATTCTCTTTCAAAGCGGTCTCTACTGCCTTTATCGACTTGTCGCGAGATACAAAAAGGGGAACGATCATGAACGGGTAGATCACGATGTCGCGCAGCGGCAGCGTCGGCAAAACCGACGGGATCTGCATCATGGGCTCGATCATTTCGCCCTCAGCTACTGAAATGGAAAAATCCTCAATATCGACCATAGCCCCTAATGTTATTCCTTACAGAGAGGTGAATCAAGGAGGACCGCTTCATAAGAAAAACGGTGCCGATCTCTCGACACCGTTCAGTTTCCTATTGGTCAAAGTTAAACCTTCTTAGACTTCTTAGCTTTTCTCGGCTGCTGGCCGCCGCGTGCCCTTACGAGGTCTTTCAGTTCCGTCATGAACTCCGAAACATCCTCAAATTCTAGATAAACTGAGGCGAACCGCACATAGGCGACCTTGTCTAAGGCCTTGAGACGTTTCATTATAAGCTTGCCGATCTCACTGGTCGCAAGTTCCCTGTCGGTTGAATCCTGAACCACACGCTCTATCTCATCAACGATCTTTTCAAGCTGCGAAGTCGAAACGGGCCGCTTCTCCGAAGCCCGCAAAAGCCCCGACATGATCTTGTTGCGTTCGAAAAGCTCTCGCTTGCCGTCTTTCTTAACGGCCATGTACGGGACCTCGTCGATCCGCTCATAAGACGTGAATCGCCGACCGCATGAAAGGCACTCTCTACGGCGGCGAATAGCGTCGCCGTCCTTCGTTTCGCGTGAGTCTACAACCTTATCTTCGAGGTGCGAGCAAAATGGGCACAGCATAAAAGCACTCCGGGTTAGTTGACGTTTTCTGTGGCGTTATTTGGAACTTCTGAATCGATCTCATCCGCGGCGTGCTCGCTTGAGAGCAGGCTGCGAAAACGTTCAATACTTATATCACCGTGAAGGAAATAATATAAGCCGAAAACGATGGCCGGGGCAAAATAGACCAGGTGCATCACTATCGATATAGCCGCGGCGTCCTCGTATCTTATTGTCGGGATGAGGAAAACGAGGCTTGCTTTTGTCGCTGTATGAAACGCGCCGGCGGCACCGCCCGGTGTGGGAATGACGGAACTAACAACCGCAAAACCCATGATGAAAAGTGAATCACTGAACGTCAGCGGAAGCCCGAATGCCAATAAGACAAACCATGTTGGAAGAGCTATCGCAAGCCAAAGCATTATCGACCAAAACACCACCGACAGCGTCTCACGCCAGTTTCTCAAGATCGCCAACGCCGCCGCAAGCTGCTCCATTAAGCTGAGAACGATCCGGCGAATGCGCGCGGGAACGATCGGCTTATCCGTGAACGTGCTCATCCAGCTGATGAAACGCTCTGAGTTGCGTTGGTATATGTACAAGAATACGAACCCGAGCCCGACGGCAACCAACATCAGATAACCCGCAGTCGAGACATGCTGAAAGTCGTTTTCCCGGCCCGGCGGCGGACTGAACCAAAGCAGGTTAACCGCAAAGAAGCACACAAGCGCGGCCAGATCGAAGATCCGTTCAAGACCGAGCGTGACCAGTGCAGCAGAAGGTCGTACCCTTGGGTCCCGCATCGATAGCCACATCGGCCTGACGATCTCGCCTGCCCGCCCAATCAGAAAGATCGCAGCAAAGCCAACGGTGGTGGTTGCGAACAGCTCTTTCAGATCTGTAGGTGTTATCGGCTCGAGCAGCACCTTCCATCTGATCGCCCGAAGCAGATAGCCAAAACAGATGATTATGACTGCCGCGACCAGATAATAAGGGTCTGCCTGCCGAAGGCTTTGCCTCACGAGGTGCCAATCGAGATCCTTCCCGAAGTACCACAACAAGGCAAGGGCGAAAAGCAGCAATAAGATGAATTTGATGTACTTGCGCAAAGGCTGAGGTCCCGTTGGTTTTGATAAAGAAAAAACGATACTTTATTCGCACGAGAAAGGCGAATGATACATGAGATTATTGGAACTTTACCTTATTTGGTATCGTAAGGTTCAGTTGACAAGGGGGCTCTCCGGTATTTTGCGGGGTTCAACATGTTCGATTACTTAACAGGAGAGTAAGGCTTGGAAGCATTGCAGGCGGCTAAAGAGATCAACGGTGCGGAGCTGGTTCGCCGGGCTACGTCCGGCGACGGCGTCGCCTGGGAAGAGATCGTTACCACATTCTCTCGCCGCATCTTTAACCTTGCCTACCGATTCACGTCGAATGTTGATGCTGCGGAAGACCTGACTCAGGAAGTCTTTGTCCGCATCTATAAGACACTTGGCCAATATGACGCCAAGCAGGGCGATCTTTCGAATTGGCTCATGAGGCTTGCTCGCAATTTGATAATTGACGACTACCGCCATCGACAGCGAAATCCGCAAAACACGATGGCGGACACGGTCGACGATCATCACTACCATCTTCGGGCGGTAGGAACGTCGGCTCATAAAGATCTCGAACGGCGCGAACTCGCAGCCCAGGTTCAAGATGGCATCGACAAGCTGCCCGCCGATCTTAAAACGTGTGTGATCTTGCGAGATATTGAAGAGCTGACGTATCAGGAGATAGTCGACGTTTTGCAGATACCGGAAGGCACCGTCAAGTCGCGGATAAACCGAGGGCGGATAGAGTTGGCAAAGATTTTGAAACGAATGAGGGTGGTAACGATATAACGGTATGGGGATTTCAAGGGGGTCGCTTTCTATATGAAGTTGGGTAACGAAAACGCATTCAGCTGCGGCGAGTTCGAGGAAACCTTGTCAGAATATCTCGACAAGACACTCGACATGAACACCCGCAAGGTGGCGGCAGCACACGCGCTGAAATGCCCGGTTTGTCATTCGCTGATGAATGATGTGAAACAGGCGATCGCTGCATGTCACCAGTTGGCTGAACCGAGAGCGGCGTTAACTCGTCTAGAGGCCCAGATCATTCAAAACACGTTGCCCGAAGCGTTGATCGACTGCGAAGCATTCGAAGCTCATCTTACGGATTATCTCGACGGCTTTTTGACCGCGAATGTCTTCCATCGCTGGGAACGCCACGCTACGCTCTGCGACGACTGCACAGATCTGCCCGGCATGGTCGTCCGATCAATGGCTGCTGTCGTCAGTTATAAACTCGATGAGCTACCTTTACCCGCCGGCCTTCACGAACGGATACTCATTCAGACCATCGGTTCCGAGGATACCTATGGCTCGCGGCAATCTTGGGGTTCCCGCTTTGGCGAATGGGTCCGCGGCATTCGCATCCCGATCTCCGTTCCTCAACTCGCTCCAGTAGCGGCAATGTCGATGTTCGCATTCCTAGTCGTAAGCCAGGGTGTATCGGCCGACGGCACACTGACAGACGTTTACAACAAAAGTTACCAACTTGCTGAGACGACCTACCGTCAAAGTACCGACGCCCTCAAAGGCATTCCCGTAAACGGAACGCCAAACAGTGAGGTGCAAAGATAATGAATTGTGCATATCACAGCCAGAATGTTGCGTCCGTTCAGTGCAACTCGTGCGGCAAGGGACTCTGCCCCGGCTGCGATCATCGCATAAAGGGCTTCCCTTATTGCCAGGACTGCATCGTTCTCGGCGTAGGAATGCTCCGCGGCCAGTCAAAAGCCGACTACAAACCGTTCGTATCAAAGCGAACATCGCCTTTCGTGGCGACCATCCTGTCAATGATCTGCCCGGGTCTTGGCGCCGCTTACAACGGCCAGACCGTAAAAGCCCTTGTTTATTTCGCGATATTCATCGGTTTGTTTCAGATGGCACTGCTAACGGGCGGCACCGCGTTGTTCGTACTCGGATTCATGGGTATGTGGCTGTTTGCTGCCCTGGACGCGTGGCGTACTGCTCAAATGATCCGCAGCGGTCTCACCCCTGACGTCGCTGAGGACATTTTTGTAAAGCGGTTTACGGGCAACCCAAAGCTATGGGGAATCGTTCTAACTGTACTTGGCGGCGCATTTTTACTTCAGGGATTTTTTGATCTGCGGGGGCTAATGCGGGGCTTGATGCCCGCTATGCTCATCGGCTTGGGTATCTACGTTCTGCGTGGTTACATCTTTAAGCCCGCGAACGAAAAGGACCGGTGGGAAGATTTCGACAGTGCGAGGCCGGCACCGTTGTTCGTAACGGCTAAGTCGGAACATCCCGGACGCGGATCGCGTTACGACGAGAGCTATCAACCGGACCCGCAAATGCGCGGATGGCGAGACAGATAGCGATTGGCTTTAGAATGTTGATGTCGTATTATTACTAATGACATCAAAGTTGGAGTTAAGTTTATGCCAGTTTGGATGAAAGCTGCAGGAAAATGGGGGAGCATCCTTGTATTGATAATGATGCTCATTTCCCTCGTTAAGAATCTTATCGCGTTCATCGGTTTCATCACCGGTGCGATCAAGATTCTGATCGTTCTTATCTTCGTCGCACTCATTCTCGGTGTCGGTCTTCTTGTTTTCAAGACTTGGAACGACAGCCGCAGAAATAAAACTTAAGCGCGTCGGCCGGGCGGTGCGCTATAATACCAGGAGCCACACACGAGACGTACTCGCCTTGCGTTTTGGCTCCTATCGTTTTATAGTCAGCTTATCCAGAATTTTGGATGCCCTAGCTCTAATTTCGATAGCCC
>JACDAK010000278.1 GCA_013695495.1 Blastocatellia bacterium
GGTCCGTACTGCGGTCGTAAAACTCGCCCACGAGGTCGGATTGCCCCGTTCCATCACTTGCTGCGAACGATCCGGATCATAAAGGTCGAGCAACGCAGCCTGCGAGAAAATGTCGGTCGCACCCAGGCTCCCTGGATGCTCCGGATTGCCCTCGATCTTTACCGGCCTGCCTTCATATGATTTAACCAAAAGCCCCGAGGCAATTCCTCCGATCGTCATCGCCGTTGCAAAGAATAGCGGCTTGCCCGGCAGCATATCTTCATTCGGCCGAACGTAGGGAACAATCTTCTCCGGCGGCTGAATAACGCAGCCGCTCAGGCCCGCCAGGGCCAGCGAGGCGCCCATGACCTTTAGAAAGTTTCGCCGACTGATGCTGTCGTCCCACGCCTCGGCTTGATCCGGGAATTCGCGCGTTACAAACTCTTCGAATTCCGGAGCATCCGCAAATTCTTCAACGCTTCGCCAGTAATCTTTTCCACCCTGCGACAAGATCTTGCTTCTCAATGACGCAAAGTTTTGTTTGCTTTCCTGATCGGGCATCTTCAAATGATTCCTCAAATCGTATGTTTAATTTTTCTAGTCGATCGCTTATCGGTGACAAAGCGAACAGCTTGTTAGCATCTCGGTGCTTCTGATCCGATAATCGCTCTTTAGACTGATCCGCTCGTCGGCAGTCAATTGGTTATCCCGCCACTGCATGTTATAGATCTCGCTCTTCGGCCGGATGAACTTCTCAGGCTCGCGGTGGCACGACAAACACCACTCCATCTGCAGTGTGTTCTCCTGATATACCGCTGCCATATTATCGATCTCGCCGTGACACGTTGAACACCCAACACCCTTTGCTATGTGAATGCTGTGGTTGAAATACGCATACTCGGGCAAGTCGTGAACTCGTTCCCACTCGATCGGCGTATTATCACGAAAACTAGCACGAACGGGCTCGAGGTACGGGCTGTCTGCCCAGATCTGCGAGTGACAGTTCATACAAGTTTGAGTCGAAGGCATTCCCGCTGAAGCTGTCGTCTCAACCGTGGTGTGGCAATAGCGGCAGTCTATCCCGTCATCGCCAACGTGATGCTTGTGGCTGAACTGAACCGGCTGCTGCTTTTCCAGATACCGGCCCGTGAGATACGTCGACCGCGCAACCTGCGTATAAACGTAAAATGCGGTACCAGCGAGAACGACGCCCATTATCATGCTGATTCGGGCGATATTATTCGCGCTTTTATGAAAGAATTGTGCCATTTCGCGCTCTCGTTATCGGCTCAAGAATGGAGTTCCGATTTGCCATACCCGATGTGGAAGTTGCAGGGCGGCCAAATAAGGCATTTTTGTTTTTGAAAGAATTTAGTTTTGAAAAAACTGCACTCATTCTACTAAATCCGCTATATTCCGCAAACTCGAATGTAATCAACTCTTCCCGCTAGTGCAATCGTTCACTAGATTAGTTTCGCTGATTCGTTAGATTATCCTGTTTAGCTGTTCTGGTCATTCACTCGCCAGCAGAGCGACACCGATGGCCGCCGCCGCCTTTCCCAGTTCGCCGGCGGCGATCTTTGTGTGCTCGAAAGAACGTGTGAAAGACAACGACCGGGCCTTATTAATCAGCGACTCCATCACAAGGTCACCCGCTTCGGCAATGTCCCCGCCGATCACGATCCGCTCCGGGTTCAAAAGATTGATGACTGTTGCGATCGCGGTACCAACGTAGGCGCCGGTTCGCTCCAGCATCATTATCGCGAAATCATCCTCGCTCTTCGCCGCTTCGATAATGTCCTGCACCCTCAGATCTTCTTTCTCTCTCCGTCCAAGCATCGAAGTGCTGTCGCGATTAACCCGTTCTCGCGTTCGACGGACGATATTTGCGGATGATGCCACGTCCTCTAACCGTGTCCCCTCCGAATCAACCGCGACGGAACCGAATTCACCCGCAAAACCACCGGCCCCGCGCCAAAGCTGCCCATTGATGATGAATGCACCGCCGATTCCCTCCTGCAGCATCGCGTAGAACATGTTCTCGCACCCGCGGCCCACACCCATCCGGAATTCGCCGTATGCGGCAGCGTTTGCATCGTTTTCAAGCAGAACCTCAACGCCCGCCGCCGACGCTATCGTCTGAGTCAAGTTGCCGTTTGTTTGCTCCGGAAAATAGGTCGAATGGATCACACGGTTGGTCCCGCGGTCAATAAGGCCCGGCATCGCTAAACCTAGCGTAGCGAACGGCCCATGCTTTTCCTGCGTGGATTCTACAACCTCGATTACCTGCGTCAGCGGGTTATCGTCTTTCCTAAGCCGGACGTAAGACCGTTCCGCAACATTCCTTGAGCCGTCCAACATCACACAGCACAGCGAGTCTGTCGATAACTCGATCCCGACGTTGTGTCCCGAATTTTGGCTCATTGTTGTCATATACTTACCGAAAGGTAAAGGCGATTTTAGACACTGGTCATGCGCCTGTCAACAAGGTCAAGCGGAAGTTCGCGTCGATACTCCGGCAGCCGTTTTGTTTGACGTATCTTCTCATCGAAGTTACTCTTTTCATTGACCGCCGACAGCCTGGCCGCAGTTTATGGACGAGCTTTCTCATATAATCGCCCAATACGGAATCTATGCTGTATTTGCCCTTTGCACTGTCGAGGGCGATATCACTCTGTTGATCTCGGGTGCAATGGCACAAGGCGGGTTTTTCGGTGATTACAGCTTTGCAAAGGTTCTCTTTTTCGGAACCCTCGGAGGAATGGTCGGCGATCACGTAGCCTACGGCGTCGGCCGCATCTTTCACAAAAAAGCTAAGCATTACCGTTTCTACCAAATAGCTCAGCCCCGCATCGACCGCTTAATAGACAAGTTTGGCGGGTTTGCGATCATCATTTCAAAGTATATCTACGGCATTCGTGCGGCGATGTGTGTCTTTTACGGCATCGGTAAAATGCCCTTTCCCCGCTTTCTTCTTCTTGATTTCATTAGCTGCTTTCTCTGGGTACTAATTCTCGCCGGGACGGGCTATTTCTTTAGCGGTGCAATCACCTCTATAATCGGCGACTTCCAGCAGATCGGCATCGCCCTCTTCTTCATCATCCTCTCCGTCGTTATAATTATTTACGCCGTTGAGCGTTTCTGGCTCTCCGAAAAGGTCGAAGAAGCCGACCCCGAAACCATTCATAAACTCGAAGAAAAGATCGAAGAAAAGCTCCACGTTGTCGAAGGGGTCGCCCACGAGATCACCGAGCGACTTCATCTTACACGCGACCCAAACCGTGACACAGACGAAAAGCCTAAAGAACGCACCCGGCAACCGGAAAAAAAATGACGTCGCCGCTGTAATTATTCACCGCCACTGCTGTATTATGAACCGCTATTCTTAGCTCGTATTCTTCATAGCCCGAGGTAAACATCTAACGTGATTATCCATTCGTCCGCCCCTACAAGGGTCGATCTTGCAGGGGGAACTATCGACATCCCACCACTCTTTCTTTTTCACGAAGGAGCGGCCACCGTAAACTTCGCCGTCAGCCTCCTCGCGAAGTGCACCATCGAAAAACGCACCGACGCCAAGATCATTATCGAATCTGTCGACCGCGGCGTCAGCTTTGAGGTGCCTCGCGACAGCATAGCGTCTCTGAAGGACGAACCGCGTCTCGAACTCCTCTCCAAGCTCATTCATTTCTTCAAACCCGAAACCGGGTTTCACATGATCACCGACTCTCAAGCACCCGCCGGAGCCGGCCTCGCAGGTTCATCCACTCTGGCCATCGCCTGCATCGGTGCTCTCAATAAGCTGGTCGGCGACCGTTACGCACCCGAACGCTACATTCCCATCGCCGCAAACGTAGAGTGCCAGGTCATCAAGGTCCCGACCGGATTTCAGGATTACTATTCCGCGCAATACGGTGGTACCGCCGCTATCCACCTCGGCGCCGCCGGCATCGAGCGAGAAGCATTAGAGGTCGACACACGCAAGCTCGAAGAGCGTGTCGCCGTCATCTACACCGGCGAGCCGCGCAACTCAGGCACGAACAATTGGGACATCACAAAACGGCACATCGACGGCGATCGCGAACTCTTCAACATCTTCGAACAGATCCGTGACGGAGCCGTCCAGCTGCGCAGTGCTCTACTCGAAAGCAGGTGGGAATTCGTTGGATCGATTCTGGCAGCAGCCCACGCTGTTCGCCAGCGTCTATCACCAAACATCACCACGCCGCACATGGACGCGCTGATCGACAAGGCGTTAGCGAACGGAGCTCTCGCGGCGAAGGTCTGCGGCGCCGGCGGTGGCGGCTGCATCGCTTTCTTCTGTGAGGATGGGCGTCGGTCCGAGGTTGAATCCGCTCTCGCGGGCGAGCCTGGCGTCAACCTCCTTTCATGCAACGTCAACCAAGCGGGCCTCGAGATCACCGTCAGCGAATGAAAACTTTTCACAATCGCGATGAACGGCTAAAATCCTAAAACCCCTTATTCGTAACCTGAAAGGATGATTTTTATGAAGCGATCCGGCTTTCCGATATTCTTACTTCTCGCAGCGCTCGTCACCACCGCATTTTCATCCCCCGACGCCCAAGAAGGTCGCGTCTTCTGGCGCGGAACCGGCTATTCGGCAAGCCTCGAAACCGGCACAATCAACGGCGGGTTCAAGAGCGATCTTCCGGGGATTTACACGACCCCCACCACCGACGGCAGCCGAGCCAAACGCGTAAGCACCTCACTCAACGGCGGCGGCGCCCCGATTCGCGTCATCACAACCAACGGCGGCATCAAGATCAACGAAGTAAACGTAGCTCAGTAACAAAGAAAGAGGCCGCTGCGAAGGCGGCCTCTAACCATTGATCTTTCGACTGCAACCTTAGGCACCCGCGATCGCCCGCGTCAACGACGAAAAGATGTCACGGCCGTCACTCGACCCAAGCATCTCCTCACAAGCTCGCTCTGGGTGCGGCATCATTCCTAGCACGTTCCTGTCCTGATTACAGATTCCCGCAATGTTCGACCGGGCCCCGTTTGGATTCGATTCCGGCGTAGTCTCGCCGTCGGGCTCGCAATACCTAAACACTATCTGCCCGTTCTCTTCCAGAGAATGAAACGTCGCATCATCGCAGACGTAATTCCCTTCAGCATGCGCAACCGGTATCGACAGGACCTGTCCATTCTCAAGCTGATTCGTGTAAGGAGTGTTCTGATTCTCGATTCGGATATTCACATGCCTGCAAACAAAATGCAGCCCGGCATTTCTGATCAATGCCCCGGGCAGCAGTCCCGCCTCGCACAATATCTGAAAGCCGTTGCATATACCGAAGACAAGCTTCCCTTCCGCCGCGAAATTCTTCACAGCCGACATCACCGGAGAAAACCGGGCCAGGGCCCCAGCCCGCAGATAATCGCCATACGAGAATCCGCCCGGTATTATCAGCGCATCGAAACGGCTCAGTTCCGTCTCCTTATGCCAGATGAAATCTACCGGCTGCCCCACGTGCTTCGAGATCGCGTGATAAGCGTCGTGATCACAATTTGAGCC
>JACDAK010000279.1 GCA_013695495.1 Blastocatellia bacterium
ACCTAACGCTGAGATCGCTAAGAGCTCCGCCCAGCCGGAAGTAAAGCCCGAGAACGCCATAGCCCTTTCGATCGGCGAAATGATCACAACCAAGCAAATGGGTATGATTCGAGCAGTTGCACGGGAACGCAATATCAACGCCGACGCCGAATGTTTCACGTTGATGAAATGCCGCATCAATGAGCTTTCGCGAAGCGCCGCTTCGAACTTGATCACCCATCTTCAAAACGTCGCCGTCGACGTCCCGATCAAACAAGCAAGCTAACTGGACCGCTCCCGCATTCCAATGGTTTCGAGTTGTGAACGGCCCCGCCTGCGAAATCGGGTCCGCACCTCACCTGATTCACAACTCGAAACCCTCCACTCCAAAAACTTCCGTTACCACTCGCCTTTTGTGGTATTCTTTCCGACAAACGAAATCTTAACGTTGAGGTAAATTGTGAGCGTAACAGAAAAATTCGCGGCTCTTGCGGGTGAATGGACCGGGACCAACCGGTTGAACATGTCTTGGCTTCCCGACCCGGTGAAAGAGTCGTCATCTACGGCTGTCGTACAGCAACGGCTCAACGGTCAGTGTCTTGAAATTGCTTACACGTGGGAATTCGACGGTGAACATCATCAAGGATTCCTTATTCTCAACGGCGATCCAAAGTCAGACGCGGCGACCGCCGTCTGGTCCGACTCCTGGCACTCGGCTAACGTGTTGATGTATTGCAGCGGCAGACTTGAGAACGAAGGCCGAGTGGTACTGATCGGCCATTACAAGGTTGCCGACCATCCCGACTGGGGTTGGCGGACGGAGATCGAGACCACTGCCGAAGGATTCACGTACCGCATGTTCAATATTTCGCCCGAGGGTGATGAGGAATGGGCCGTCGAAACGGATTTTACCCGTGCCGGGGCTGACTGAATCTAATTACAGACCTATGAAGGGGATCGTAGCTTTACTTATATTGATTCCCACCCTTGCGTTTGCGGCATTTCCGTCGCAGCGCATTACTGTACCGCCGCAATCCGATGACGCCGAAATGATCCGTCGACTGATGCAGGAAATCAGCGACGCGTTCGTCGCGCGGCGTTCGGAGCCATTCGAGCGGATATATGACGAGAACCATTTTGGAGTGCGCTCGCGCCCGGTTTTCAATTCCCGCGAACAGCTCTTCGCGATAATGAACCACGATTCCGCCGTGCTGAAAGCCGGGAAAAAGCTTGACTTTGAAACGCTCTCCTATACATTCGAAGAACCAGACATCCGTCTATTTGGCGATACGGCCATAGTCCACGTTCTGAAGCATGACCGCTGGCGTTATCGGGGCAGCAACTGCCACACGCGCTATCAGGCGACCGACCTGTGGATCCGCCGGGAAGGCGTTTGGAAACTTGCAGGCGGACACCTCACAACTATGCAGTGCTCGCCAATGCCGTGGCTCCGCCCGCATCCCGCACTCGCGTCGTTGCGAGATCGCCGCGTCCCCTACGTTCGGGCACGCCCGGCGACGGAGACCGCCATCCAAGCCATCGTGAACGCATTGGCAAAACCAGACCCTGTGATACGAACTTACTTCGATCCGAGCTTTGTCATGACTGACGCAGAGGGCTCCGCATCACCCGGCCCGCAGTCTCTGATCCGAACCTTTGTTACCGCGGCAAATCCAGCACAGGATCACATTCTCGACAGCGAGATCGTGGTCGAATGGGGCGAGACTGCCGTGTACATGTTCCGCGTCCGGCCACGTGTTTCCGAGTCTACCCAGATAGACCAGCACATGGTGATCCTCATAAAAATGGACGGCCGATATCAGATCGTTGCCGCCCACGTTTCAAAACTCGAAGATTAGATTAGGCCGCCTCGGCCCCCGCGGCTTTCCGCTTCCCAACGAAGTCGAGTGCGGCGCCTAGCATAGGCACATTCACCGTACCGGAAATTGAGTCACCGTCAACCTCCGCGTCGATTTGAAATTCGGCAGTCTCACCCTGTATCTCAGTTCTCGCAACGGCCGTCACGGCGTTGCCGTCAATGCGGCCGTCGTCGATCTTTCCGATCCCGAGCATCGTCTTCAGCTCTCCGGTGATCTTCTCTCCCTCTTGCTCAAGGGTCATTTCAACCGCCATATTCTGCCCTTGAAAATCCAGATTCAAGGTCCAGGCGCCGCTCACATTTGCCGTTTCACCATTCATCGCTTTTCCTCCTTCGTCCTTTGGCTTGCCGCTTTTGTCATAAACTTCAATATTAGTGGTGAATGCCTCAGCCTGTTTCACGATGTCGCTCGCATCGCCTACCATCACCATTGCCATCTTTTCGGGTCTGACGTATTTCTCCGCAACACGCCGGACGTCGGCCGCGGTCACATTGCTGATTTTCTCGCGATAAGTTTCGAGATAGTCGTGCGGCAAATCATAGATCTCCCTGCTCACGATCAGACCCGCCAACCCCTCCTGCGTCTCGGCTCGGATAGGAAATACTCCAGTCAGAAAGTTCTTCGCATCGTCCATCTCCCCTTCCAGGATCTCCTCGCTCCGTATACGCTCAAGCTCATAAAAGAGCTCCTTCAAAGACTCGCCCGTCACCGCGGTTCGGACCTCTGCCGTCGCCTCGAGGCTTCCCGCCTCCCGCTTCATATCCAGTCGCGAATAGGCACCATACGTGTAGCCCTTTTCTTCTCGCAAATTCATAAAGATGCGGGAAGATGCGCCGGCTCCGAGAACCTGGTTCATCACCAGCAGCGGAAAATAGTCCGGGTGGTTACGCTTTACGAGAACATCGCCCAATGCAATATTCGCCTGGGCAGAACCCGGCCGGTCGACGATCGTAAGCGTCCGCTCGCTGCG
This sequence comes from Blastocatellia bacterium, assembly GCA_013695495.1. Taxonomy (GTDB): domain Bacteria; phylum Acidobacteriota; class Blastocatellia; order Pyrinomonadales; family Pyrinomonadaceae; genus OLB17. The sequence goes on from JACDAK010000279.1 coordinate 2,830, forward strand.
TTCCGGCGGCTCTGGATAGCCAAGAACGTGGCGTTCACCAGCTTCCCAATCACCAAACCGCTCTTCTATTTGCAGCATCATCTCATCGTTCCTGACGTCACCAACGACGAAAAGGATCGCATTATTAGGCAAGAAGATCTTGATGCGGATCGCCTCAAGCTGATCGCGCGTCAACTTTCTAATATCGTCCGGCGTCGGGGCAGATACCGAATAGGGATGCTCGCCATAAAGCACTCGGTTCATCTGCTCCGAAACCAGAAAATTCGGCTGCGAACGCTGATACTTAAGGTGCTCTATCGTGTTGCGGCGGTACAAGTCCAGTTCGTTCTCCGGAAACGTCGGCTTGAAAACGACCTCCTCAAGAAGCTGCATCATGTCGTCGTTATACATCGACAACGCGGAAGCCGCCACGAAGGTGAAATCATCACTCGAACTTGCAGAGAGTGATGCACCAAGCCGCTCGATCTTCTCAGACAATTCACGGCTCGAATATTTCTCGGTGCCCTCCGTGATCAAAGCCGTCATTGCGGATGTAACGCCGAGGTGATCCGCCGGATCGTTGGCATCGCCGGCCATGAACACCAGCCGGTACGACACGAGTGGGACACGATCGTCCGCGAGCATCACGACACGAAGCCCGTTCGGGAGGGTCGCCCTCAGGGCGTTTGCGATCTCAAATGGAACCTCTTCAAGTGGTTCCGGAACTATTGATTTGCTAAATTCTGTCATTTGATTACACGATGCCCAGCGCTAGGCTGCGCCGCCCGGCACTACCTCGAGCAGCGAGCGATTTTCTGTATTCAGAAATCTCGAAACGCACCGGCGGATCTGATCCGGCGTTACCGCCAGAAGCTCTTCAAGGTCGCTGTTCACCAATGACGGGTCACCGTCATAAAGCGCGTATTCCGCGATTTGCTGCGCCCGGTTCATCGAAGCTTGCCGTCCGCGAGCAGTGTCATTTATCAGTTGGTTGTGCAGCTTCTGCATCTCTTCGGTCGTCGGCCCGTGATCTGCGATCATTTGTATCTCTTGCATGATCGTCGCTCTTATTTCACTTAGGTCCTCATCGGGCTTCGGGATTGCTCCTACAAAGATACTCGACGGGCCGCGCCGCTCGTCCGTGAACCCGAAGAGCTGTACGACCGCTTCCTTTCCTTTCACGAGCTTCTGGTAAAGCCTCGAGCTGTCTCCGTCATAAAGCAGCTTGCCGGCAAGGTAAAGCGCGTTAAACTCCGGCGTGCGCCGTGCCGGTATCTTCCAACCCAAAAGAAACGCAGGAAGCGGTGCCAGCGGGTCGTGCCATTCGCGGTAATCGTCAGCGACCTCCTTTGGTTCCGCTACGTCGATCGATGGCGGCGCGGGCTGCGACGGGATGTCGCCGAAATAAGTCTCGATCAACTCCTTCGCGGTATCCGTCTCGAACGCCCCCGACAGCGTCAGCACGGCGTTATTCGGGGCGTAATACACGCGAAAGAACTCCTGCACGTCCTCAACGGTAGCGTCATCAAGGTCCTCCATCGAACCGATCGTCGAATGCGCGTTCGCGAAGTTCTTATAGATCATCGACGCGATAATATCGAAGATCTGCCCGTACGGCTGATTGTCGTAACGCAGCCGCTTTTCTTCTTTGACCGCCTCGCGCTGGTTGTCCAGGTTCTCCTGCGTAACCGCCAGCGATCGCATCCGGTCAGATTCGAGCCAGAGCGCGAGCGGCAACTGATTAGCAGGCACAGTTTCAAAATAATTGGTGCGTTCGCTCGAAGTGGTTCCGTTCATCGTCCCTCCGGCTTTCATAATGTACTGAAAGTGGCCGGCCTTCGGAACGTTTTCCGAACCCTGGAACATCATATGCTCAAAAAGATGAGCAAACCCGGTGCGCCCCTCGCGTTCGTTACGCGAGCCGACATCGTAATACACCGCCAAGGCCACGACCGGCACCGCGGGCTCGCGATTGAGCACGACGCGCAGCCCGTTTGCTAGCTTGTATTCTTCAATATCCAGCGATGGTAACCGAAAGGTAACAGACATATATCGCCCTCAAAAACCCCAAACTCTCTTATTAAGTACTGTTTCAGATTACCAAACGCCGCTATTTCCGTGAAAGACGCAAATAAGATTTCCCTAGTCCAAGATACCCAAATACGCGCGCCACGGTCCGACTTCGTGAGCGTAGCGGCGTGACATCGCCGTGGCGATCTGGCGGATATGATTGAGGTCGTGAACGACCCATGAACTTCCGCCGCCACAGACCGACCGGCCCCGACCGTAGTCCGGTAGCGCGATGCGGACGATTTGCTGCGCGACGCAGACGCTTGTCTCAGTGTCTGAGACACTTGTCCCAATGACTGAGACAAACTTCCGAATGGCGCAGATGGTTGTCTCGGTAGCTCGACTGGTCTTACGGGTGAAATCGACAGTTGGCGTGAGTAGGGGAAGAATATACGGCTGGTATTTCAGTGACCGAGACCACCGCTTTAACGATCGCGCCGGGCGACGTAAACGGAATTTATCGACGCCGCATTTGTGTAAGGGTTAGAGAATTCAACGTTGTGAGCTTCGGCGATTCCGAAAACGGCTTCCAGCCGGCGGCGGAATGCTTCGTCCGGAGGATCATTCGACCAGATAGCGAAGGCGCCGCCCTCCATAAGCTGGCTGCGGAGTCCGTCGAGACCCTCTTCGCCGTAAAACGATTCATTAGCACCGTCGAGGTAATGCTGCGGCGAGTGGTCGATATCAAGCAAAACGGCGTCGAACCGCCGCCCCTGGTCATGGATGTCAAAACCCGTCCGGGCCAGCTCAAAGAAGTTCCCCTGCCGCAGTTCGCAACGCTCGTCGCGCGAAAGCTCCGCCCCAAGCGGCACGAGCCCGCTGCGATGCCACTCGATCACCTCTGCAAAAAGATCGATCACCAACAGCGACCGCACACGCCCGTCCCCCAACGCCGCCGCCGCTGTATAGCCC
>JACDAK010000305.1 GCA_013695495.1 Blastocatellia bacterium
CAAATCCAAGCCGGTCATACTCCGCCGAGAACGGATTCTGATTGATTCGGATCTCGCGGATCGATTCGCGCGGCGGCAAGCGGCCACCGGTAAACCCGTCGATGTATATCTGGCCGCCACCGGGACCTGCTGAGGGCCCTGCGAGTGCCTGCAAAGCTGCTTCGAGTTCGTCCGGATCATCGGGAAGAGCCTCCAAGTCGGCTCCGCGGAGGACCGTCGCCCCAAGATTGCCGTCCGGGTCGACAGAAACGCCTTCGTTGGTCAAAACGTCAACCTGCTCTTCGACCAACTCAACGGTGAGCGGCACAAAAAGCTGTGTCGGCTGGCCGGCGGCAACTTCCACTTCGGTATTGTCGTACAATCCGAAGTTCTCCGCATAAACCTTCACGTTATACCGTCCCGGCGTCAGGCCCGTGACCGTAAAATTGCCAGACTGGTTCGAGGTTGTCGTCCGCTCGCGGCCGGTCGAGTCGACCACGGTAACCGTAGCCCCAACGATGACTGCTCCGAACGAATCTTGTACCTGCCCAGTGATGCTTCCTGGTGTCTGTGCAAGGGCCGTAATGCCCAGCGCAGCCATCACCAGTGCTGTTAATATAATTGCCTTCATAAAAATCCGCCTGATAAAAAGTATTAAAAAGCCCGTCCCGTTAAATACCAACGGAGGCCCAAAAGATCAATTCCCCCCTGGGATATCGAACCCGTCTAGACCGGGAATGGAAAAGCTGCCCGTCCGGTCGCCGCGTCCGCCGCCTTGTGCACCTGCCGCCATCTGTGCGGCTCTGATGAACGGCTCGACACCCGCGACCAGTTTAATCGCGGTAATGCGTTCGCCGTTAGCTTTCTTCGAACTTGAAACTGCTACCATCTCGCCGACCTTCAGATCAGCAACCGCGACCTGAGGAAGCCGATCGAACATATCGTCAATTCCGCCTGCACGAGCTCCGCCCATACCGGGCCGCGCACCGGGACCACCCGGGCCAGCCTGCTGTCCGCCTGCACCGGCACCGGCCGGAGGTGCCTGTCCGCCCGGTCGAGCTCCTGCCCCCGGACCGCCGGGTCTCGCTCCGCCGGCTGCTCCCAGCGCCTGCATTCCCGCCATTCGCTGCGCCATTTCCGCCGGAAACGTTCTCAGTTCAGAGCCCTGCCCGATAAATACGACGATATCGTTTTTTGTATTGAGGTCTGTGATCGTTATCTCGCGTCGCTCTGCGTCGACCGTTTTAACGGTACCCGCGACGGTCTGGAACGCTCCGCTGAGGATCTCTTCCGCTGCAAAGCTCATTCCGTCGGCGCTTCTATCGCCAAGGGCACGGATCATATCCCCGGCGCTGATGTCGGCGACAGAACCAACGATCGCCTCGCTGTATTGCTCGGAATCCGGTGCATACCGCTTGAAGACCGCGTCATCTTTCGGGTTGATCACAATATTGGTGGAACCCATCAGGCCGCGAACCTCAACGGTTACCTGCTGCGTGTCGGGATTGACCGACGCCACACGCCCCGAAATGCCGCGGCTCGCCCACCGTGCCGCTTCGGCCGCATTCTTTGAAGCAATGTCCGCTTTGGTCATGAGATAGACCGCACGAGCCGGGACCGATTTACGATCGTTCGACGGCACGCCCGTGACAATTACCCGATCGCCCGCACCGATGTCCGACAACTCCGCATCTACTGCGGTCGCCAGCGAAGGTTTTGCAGGATCTACGCGTTTGAAGCTTGTCTGTCCGGAAAGCTGTGCCGTAATTTCACCGTCTGCAGTTTTCAGTACGATCGAGTTCGCATCAACGGAAACGACGTCGCCGGTGAAAACGAGCGGCTTGATAGCCGTTTCGTTCTGAGCCGTGACGCCGCTGATAAATACGATTGCAAAGATAAAGCTAAAGGCGGATATGAATAAATTTCGCATAATGATAACCCTTGGAAGAACTACAGTTCTAATACGCTCAAGCCGGCACAAAGTTGCCGTAAGTATTTTAAGACGTATTTAGCTCCGGCGAGGTTTGAATTCTTTTGTAAAGTTTTGTAAAAAGAACGACTTAGCTCACGTCGACCGCCAACGATCAGATGGCCGGAGGGTGAGAACGAGACCGATGCCCGCTGAGAACAATGCAAGAAGTGCTAGCGTCCAAAAATATGGGACCGAAAGCAGAACCGTCCACGTTACGACGCCGAGAAGGATGGCAACCGCCTCAGACCGGCCCTTCGTTAACCGCTTCTGCAGCAGTTTCCCCGTGCTGACTTGCAGCGCCACGCGGCCAAAAACGTACGCGAGCATTATCAGCGCGAATGCCATCAAACCCAGCAGCGCCGAAACATAGTCGGGCAAAAGGCCGAGGCCGGCCGAAACAACCACCGTCGTCAGGATCAGCCCCGCCAGCCCCAGCCCGATCACTTTAGCCGGAGAAAGATGAAAACGTGCGATCGCCCGGCTCACAGCACCGGGTGCTATCGTGGCAACTCCGAGTGTCACAACGAACCAGAAAAGGACCGAGAGTATTCGCTGGGCTGCAAATGCGAGCGTCCATTGCGGAGCAAGCATCTGCGAAGGATTCTGCGCCAAGGTTCGAAGCTCATCTTCGAACGCCCCGATCATGATCGTCTCTTTACCCTCGCCACGCAGAGGCTCCGCCGCTTCGAACTTATAAACACCGCCGAAAACGATCACCGCCCCACCAATGTAGGCGTCGGCAGCTTGGGTAACCGTTCCGCCGATCACCGCTACATCGCCCTCAACACGGCCTTCAATAACGACGTCGCCGCCCCACACGAAAACCTCTTGAACGTGCTTCTTGATAATGACGGTTTTCGAAAACGCGATCACGCGCATTTCAGGCGCGTCATCTATCGTGAGCGTCTGGCCGTCCGGCGAGGTCGATATCTGGCTGAAAACTGAAATGGACGCGGCGGCTGAAATTATGACGAACAGAAGCAAGCGAAAAACGCTGAGGCCCGCCGACGAATACGTACGCGGTAGATACTGGAATTGTAAAACTGCCTGCACCCTTGCTCTTTTAACCCTCGGCCTTTGCTAATAATTTCTGTCGAAATCCGGCAGCAGCAGCAACTATCATGATCGCGATGACGGTCAGCCCAACCACCGGCGCGGGCCCGTCTGATGTGGCTCCGCTGATGATAGATCGCATGATAACGATCGTGCCGAAAGCGATATTGAACACTAAATGCCCGAATGCCAGGACAACGGCCATCACCGCCTCAGCTGCTCTCGTCATCCACTCCAGCATGCCGGCATTCGGCCCGACGGCTGCAACGGCAAAAAGGCCGAGAACAACGCAGATCGCCGTTGCGATCTTAAGCTCACGGCCCGCACGCACTCCCGCGACTCGGCTTTCGGCATTAACGACAACCGCTCTCGTAAAATCCGCCGGCATCACAATATCGTCAGCCAGGGAAAGGTTAAGGTCAGAGAGAAATTGCTTTTGTGCGTTCAACTCCGTCGCACAAACTGAACATCCTGCGAGATGGCTTTCAAGCGCGATCTCGTCTGCCGGCTCAAGCTCGGCGTCCAAATACGCGGCTATATCAGCCCTCGGACACGCCTCATCGTTTGAAGATATAAAACCGCTCATTAATCTTCGCCGCAAACCAGAGATCTGAAATTGTTAGGGAGCAGTGATCCCGCGATCGGTAAGTATCTCCCGCATCATTTCTCTCGCCCGGAACAATCGGTTCTTGACGGTTCCCAACGGCAGCCCCGTTACCTCCGCGATCTCGTCATAGCTAAGGTCATGCGAATGCCTTAACAAGATGAGGTCGCGATATGCTGCAGGCAAGCATTTCACAACCGATTCGATCTCTGTCCGCCACTCGCTCCGCTCGCGGTCTTGCTCCGGCGAAGGCAGCGGACTTTCGATCTGCAGTTGATACGTTCCATCTGCATTTTCGGTTTCAATGCTCTGAAGATTTACGGAATTTCGCCGCATGTGGTCGATAGCGGCGTTGTGAGCGATTCGATAAAGCCAGGTCGAGAATTTGTAATCCGAACTGTATTTATCAAGTGAGTTGTAGAGTTTGATGAATACTTCCTGCGATACGTCGAGAGCCGAGTCGTAGTCGCCGAGCATTCGCAGCACATATGCGGTGATGGGACGTTGATAGCGGCGGACCAGCTCTTCGAAGCGATCCTCGCGGCCCTCGATCGCACCGACAACGAGTTCGATGTCGGTCAGATCTTTAACCACCGAGGCTAACGCAAGCTGGAATCCCATAAACATAGAAACGAACAGACGAGAAAATAAGTTCCCCGAAGCTATTGCCAGCCCATACGTGCCAGCCCGCCCGGAGCGGCAAGATCGTCGAAACGAAGATTCCCGGGAAAGCTAAACCCGACGTCTTCCGGCCGCATTACTTTCAGCGCATGACCCAAAGCTTCTGACGAAATATCTTTGATCGCCTCCGGTATAAGGTCACTGCCCACGAGCAGAAGCCTGTTCAAAAGACCCGATTCTTCCGCTGCGAATCTATCGTGATAGAACATCAGCAAGCGATAGATCTCGTCGTTGCGTTCCTCGACCTTGCAGGTAACCGACCTTACCACGTTAGGTTCGCCGCCGCGAATGACCACTGCGGTAAATCCGTCAGACTGCGAGCTGATCAAGAGCGAATCGCCGACGCCGTTCTTACTGAGCAGCCAGTTTGATTCGCTCACGATCCTCGGCAGGATCAAACCCGCCTTCCACCCGAGTCCCTCAAATACAGTCTCGAATTCGTCGACCACCGAAAGCTTGACCGCCGTCGCGAAATAGCGATCTTTCCCATCGCGGTCCGATGCGATCTTTGTGCGAGTTACGCGCATTTCGCCGGCCGGCGCTCCGAATGTCTGCTCCGCCTTCCAATCGATCACTTCACTGACATCCGCACCGCTCGTCGCCGACTTTTCAAGTGTTAATATCGCGCTGCGTGCCGTGCTTGACGGCAGCGAAACAGACCAATTCTTCTGCTCCAGCAGCCCGGCGCTGGCAACCGCCTCTTCAAGCATCACCTGCAGCTCACGCGGGTTTGAAATATTCGAGTCGAAGAAATTAGGCGTGATGAGATTGACGGGCAGTTCCACTGTCGCGGCCCGCCTTATGCCGAATGCTCCGCCCTGGCGCCGTAGCGACATCGCCGTGACGGCTTCTTTCTCTATTCCGATCGCGGCCTTCGGATACGTTGGTTGCGTTAAAACTGAGAACATTTATTTTCGTGCGGGGTCAATAGTCGCGGTACGACTTCCCTTCTGTATCGCTTCCGTCGGCAAGGCTTTTGACATCGGTCAAACCCTGATCGCCATCGGTGGAGAGCGGGTCTTCGCCGATAACTTCATCCCATTCGGTCTTTTCCGTTATCGGGTCGACCGGCCTCTCACGCAGGTAACGCTCGGAAACAAGATCTTCGAGCGATTGCGGGAGCCGGCCTTTATCCGCAGCGTATTGGTCGATCGCCCGGCGCATCTGCCAAAGATTCTCTTTGAGCACGGTTTCGCGCGCGTGCTGAACGCTCCGCTGATACGTCGGTAATGCCACAGAGAGCAGTATGATCATGATGAACATCGCGATCATCAGCTCTAGCAGCGAAAAACCGCGCGAACCGCTGGGGCTGGACACTCCCTTTCGTAATATTGTTGAAACTTTACCAGTCACTATACTTTTCACCGTTGAGAGCTGTTCCGTCCGAAGCCGACCGCACGTCAAAAACATTTACGCTATCCCAACTGGAACCGGCGTCCTGATACGAAGACCGGAGCTGCCAGTTAGTTTCACCCGTCATCGGATCTACCGGCAATTCTCGCAGATAGCGTTTGATCACTTCTTCGGTCGAATTTAAGTCGGTCGCCTGGATCGTATCGCGGCGAAGACCTCGGCCGGATTGAACGTTTAGCCCACGCGGCTTGACCCTGACGCCTTCGACCAACACATCCAAACTCGGCGGATACCGATCGAGATTCTCCGTGTCGAAGATCGTACAGTCATCAATCACTACGCGGCTGCGCGGGTCTACCGGAACTGCCGCAGCTCCGCCTCGAACGGTCGGATTGCCAGTGGTTACCGCACCCTGCGGGCACGCACCAAGCGTGTCGCGTTTGAATTCGTCTACGGCCCCGCGTATCTGTCGAAGCGTTTCACGCAACCGCGTCTCCCGCTGGCGAATGACCGCGTTCTGCGCGAGCGGAATGGTTCCCATGACAAAAACGGCGAGTACGGTTAGCGTCACTACGAGTTCAAAGAGGGTAAATCCGCCTTTGCTCCCGTTGACCTTATCCATAACTCGCCGCCCTTGATCCATATCGTACTGCTGTCTAGAAATTCAACGAAAAATTGCGTCCGTCCGCACCGAGAAAGTTCAGAACTTCACGTTCAAGCGTGATTTCGGGTGTGCCGATCGACAACGCCTCGATCTCGATATAAGCCAAGACCCCGGAAGTGCCGAAAAGACCTGCTCCCTCGGGCGAGAGCGACACGAACATCTTACCGTTCTGATTCAGGAACGGAAGCACAATGTTGCCTGCCGAGCGCGAACCGAACACATCGCCGTACGTTACGTCACGAACTGCGACACGCCGCGGGTCGAATTTTATACCCAACACAGCGGACCTGAAAGCTGCGCTTGCCTCGATCCTTACCGGGATCTTGAGCCGCTGTCCGGCCTTTAGCTCCGGCAACTGGCCCGGCAGCGCAACCTGTGCGGTCGGTGCCTTTGCCCTCTCGGCAGATTCGCCGGCACCGTTCGATTCGGCCGGAGCCGCGAGCGTATTCAACGGCGATGGAGGAAGCGGTACGAGCAGTTCAGATGTCTTCGTAAGATTGATGTCCCGTGCACTCGAATCGATCGGCCGCAAATTAAGACCTGCGTTCGGGTTCGTTGGACGTGCAGCCGCGTCGCTGTCTGCGGGCGGATTGACCACGGCGCCCTGCTGCTGCTCAGTAGATCGCACATAAGCCGGAGCTTCGACTGCCCGGTCGGGCAGCTGAACCGATGCGGCCGTCGGCAAACGCCGAACAGATGCCAAATACTCTTCGCGCTCTTCTTGTATCACCATCGCCTCGAGCGAACCGCTCGTCGGAACGGCGATACTTCCCGTCGGGCGTTCGATCTCGTCCTCCGGCAAAATGGCAGGAGCCCGGATCACCCTCGGCGTGATCGCGATCACAATGTCGACCTGACGATTATCACGGGTGGGTGCAGTAAACAATCTGCCCAAAATGGGGATCAGCCCCAAGAGCGGCAAACCCGTACGGCCGCGAGATTCAACATCCTGTGCAACGCTCGCCAATAGAAGTGTCTTATTATTCTGAATACGTGCGGTTCCCGTGATCTTTCGTTCAGTAAATACCGGCGTCAGCGTCTGCGCTCCCGAAACATCTTTCGATTCGATGTCCATCGCCACCTGCACGTCCTGATTAGGAAACACGATGGGCTTGAACTTTAATGTGAGGCCGACCTGTTCATAATTGATCACATCGCCGATGAAATTATTGCCCTGGCCGGGGGTGGTGCCCCCCACCGGTGCGAACGATGCGGTCCTGACCGGAACACGCTGTCCGATGCGTGCCGAAGAATCTTCGTTGTTGAAAGCGTGGATCTGCGTTGAAGCCAGCAGCTTTGTGTTGCTCTTCGTCTGCAGCGCCTGGATCGTGCTTATCGGCAATCCGATCGCTATGCTCGCCAGATCAAGCCCCGGGAACGGAAGATTTGACGTGATGGGCCCGGTTGATCCGGCGCGTGCATAAGGAAAGCCCACGCCGCCGAGGTTCAGCAGCGTACCGTTGGCTCCGGCAGTTCCGATCTGATTACCGAACTGCATCAGGTCGGTCTTATTAACTTCATAGATCGCGACATCCATCACCACCTCCGCCCGATCCTTGTCGAGCGATGAGATGAGCCGACCGATGAGACGAATATTTTCCTCTGTATCACGTATCGTGATGCTGTTCGTTGCCGCATCTTCGAGCACGATCGTCTGGCTTCGTCCGGGCTGTGCCGGAATCGCAGTCTGAACGACGGTCTTTACATCTTTAGGATTCGCATTCGCAAGATAGAACGTCCTCAGTACCAATTGCTGGAAGTTCGCCCGCCGGTTGCCGCTGGCGACCAAGATGGTGCGCGGCCCAACGCGCTGAAAGAACAAATTCTCTTGCAAAAACACGTAATCGAGAGCCTTCGCTGCAGTCACATTCTGAAGCTCGATACGAACAATGCGGCCCTCAAGCCGCGATTCGACGTCAAAAAGCACGTTTAGGTCCAGTGATTTCGCTAGGTCCTTGACCAACTGCTGCAGCGGGATACCGCTCGGAAACGGCACGTTCCGCAAAACTTCAAGCTTCTGCGGCATACGGAATCCGGTGGGGTCCGGCTGGTTGTTCAAACCGGTCTGAACGAGCCGAACGTCTGACGGCGTGTCTCCTGCCTCGCCCTTTTTCAGATCTTCCTGGAGTCGGACCATCCGAGCCATCTCGCTTCGAGCAAGTTCATTTACGGGGTCAAACGCATACGCCCGGCGAAACGCGATGTAAGCACCCTGAAAATCGCCCTCGTCCGCAAGTATCCGCCCTCGACGCATGAACATCTGAGAAGCATTGAAGATCGAACGCCTCATATGAAGCAGATATTCGGGATTTTTGGGGCTGCCCGCGACCGCTAAAGCGAACGCTTCTGCCGCCAAATCCCACTCTCCAGCCGCCTCGTGCTTCATCCCGATGTTGAACTGTTTCTTGGCATCACCCTTTTGCGCGACGACCGCCCCCGGCGCAAGCATCGAAAGCATAAGAAACAACGAAAGCGAAATGCGTAAGTATGCTGAACTTTTCATATTTTTAAACGAGATCAGGTGCTGAAGATAT
>JACDAK010000315.1 GCA_013695495.1 Blastocatellia bacterium
CTGTTGAGTTTGTCGACCGTCAAACTGCGATAGTTTGTATGAAGATCGAAGGGCGAAAAAGTTTGGTTTTGGGGGCGGGACGCTCGGGCATTGCGTCCGCGCGTTTCCTTGCCGAACGCGGAGCAGTGGTTGCGCTTCATGATGCCAAACCGATCGCTGAATGGTCGGAGGAAGCTCGGTCTTTGAAGGAAACGAGCAACGTTGGGCTAATAGAAGGCAAGCTGCCGTCGTGGCTGCTTGACCAGATCGATCTCTTGATCATATCCCCCGGTGTGCCGACAAACTCAATTCCCGCGCGGTACGTGGACCGAAAAGACGGCGAGGTCATTGGCGAAGTGGAACTCGCGTATCGGTTTATGAAAGGTCGCATTGTGGCAATCACCGGCTCGAATGGAAAAACGACGACGACGACGTTGATCGGGGAATTGCTCAAAGAAGGCGGGATCCCGGTCCAGGTCGGTGGGAACATCGGGGTGCCGCTACTTAGCCTGGCAGAATCTTCACGAGAAGATGGGTGGACGGTGGTCGAGCTTTCGAGTTTTCAGCTTGAGACGATCAAGGAATTCCGCGCCAATGTCGCCATTTGTTTGAACGTCACGCCGAATCACCTCGATCGATACGAATCGTTTACAGATTACGCCGCCGCCAAGCATCGGATAGTTAACAATCAGACCGAAGATGACGTGGCTATTCTGAATGCCGACGATGAGATCACAGCTAGCTGGTCCGCGGGATTGAAGGGGTCGGTCTCGTTTTTTAGTGTAAGGCGCGAGTTGGAAGAAGGGGTCTTTCTTCGCGGTCGCGAACTTGTTGCTCGGGCGAACGGCAAGGAGAGGGTTCTTACGACGCGTGACGAGATCCTTTTGCCCGGATCGCACAATGTTGAGAACATTTTGACCGCGTTGTCGGCGGGTTTAGCATGCGGCGTTTCGCCGGAATCGATGAAGCGGACAGTCGCAAGTTTTGCGGGTGTCGAACACCGCATCGAACGCTGCGGCGAGATCCGAGGGGTAACTTTCTTTAATGATTCGAAAGCCACTTCGGTCGACGCAACGCTGAAGGCATTGGAAGCTCTGGCGGAACGCGATGGGCGGACAGTCTTGATACTTGGCGGGCGCGGGAAGAATGCTCCCTACGCGCCGCTCGTGCCGCTGATTGAATCATCGGTAAGGGCCTTGGTCGTGATCGGCGAAGACGGCGACAACATCGAAAGCCAGTTGAGCAAATATGCGGAAGTCGTGCGCGCGGGTTCGATGGCAGAGGCGGTCAACTCCGCGTTCGCAAAAGCTGAGGCCGGCGATTCGGTGCTGCTCGCTCCGGCCTGTGCGAGTTTTGATATGTTCAAAAGCTTTGAAGAACGCGGCACGGTGTTCAAGGCAGAGGTCGAGCGACTTTCGAACGTCTGCAAAATTTCGGCAGCGGGGAACGAGTAGGAGAATGGTCAAAGATCTGAAAATGGATTGGTCGCTTTTCCTGATCGCCACGGGGCTTTCGCTCTTCGGGACGATGATGGTTTACAGCGCCTCCGCAATGATCGCTCATCGCGAGACCGCCGGAGCAACGCAGTTCACCTACTTTTACAAACAGCTGCTGTTTACGATGGTCGGCATTGCCGTGATGTTCGCCGCCAGTCGCATCGATTATCGGCGGTATCAAAACCCGTACGTGATCGGCGGGGTGATCGCCGTGGCTCTCGTCGGACTTTTCGCCGTGTTTTTCTTTTCCCCGATCAACGGAGCCCAGCGGTGGATCCGCGTCGGCTCGTTTTCGGTTCAGCCGTCTGAGATCGCAAAGATCGCAGTTCCTCTTTTTCTGGCATATTTTCTAGCGCGAAATGAGAATCGCGTCGGCGAGATAAAGGCTACTGTGATCCCTTGCCTGGGAATGGTTACGCTGTTTTCTGTGTTGATAATGCTGCAGCCGGACCTGGGCACGACGATGGTGATCGGAGTAATCTTCGCAGCCATCTATTTCACGGCAGGGGCAAATCTGCTCCACATTGCCGCTGTCGGAATTGTCATGGTCACGGCGGCGGGTGCTGCCGTACTGCTTGCGCCGTGGCGGGTTCAGCGGATGACAGCATTTCTCGATCCGTTCGCGCACGCGGACGACGCGGGCTATCAGGTCGTTCAGTCGCTTTATGCGATAGGATCGGGCGGCATCTTTGGTGAAGGCTTCGCACGCGGGCAAGCTAAACTCTTTTACCTCCCGTACCCGTATTCGGACTTCATATTCTCAGTCGTCGGCGAGGAATTGGGGCTGATCGGGACGCTTGGGATCGTAATCGCTTTCGCGTTTCTTTTATGGCGGGGTGCCCGAGCCGCTCTGAAGGCCCCTGACAGATTCGGCATGCTGCTAGGCATTGGGCTTATCACGAGCATCGTCGTTCAGGCCCTGTTCAACATCAGTGTAGTGATCTCGATCGTTCCCGCGAAGGGAATTCCGCTGCCCTTCATTTCGTACGGCGGAACGTCGGTGCTGGTGACCCTTTTTGCTATAGGAATTTTGCTGAATATTTCAAAGCACGCCGGCTCGGCGGATAAGCCGGCGGGAAATGTGCACCGCCAAAAAGGGAGAATGCGGGCCAAATAGATGAAGCTGTTAATCGCCGCCGGAGGTACCGGCGGTCATATTTATCCGGGAATTGCCGTCGCGAGAGAGTTGCTCATTCGCGACCCCGAGTCCGAGATCCTATTTGTTGGAACTGCACGCGGACTTGAAACGAAGATCGTGCCCGAGAGCGGATTTGAGCTTGCTCTGATCAATAGTGCAGGCCTCAAGAATGTGGGTGCAAAAGGCAAGATCAAGGGACTAACGCTCCTCCCAAAGAGTTTTTTTGAGGCTCGGAAGATTTTGAAAGATTTCCGGCCGGATGTGGTCGTCGGAGCCGGGGGATACGTCTCTGGCCCCGTGTTGATAACGGCAAGCCTGATGCGGATACCGACGATGGTGATGGACTCGAACGCTCTGCCGGGTTTTACCAATAGGCGGCTCGCGAGGTTTGTGAATAAAGCGGCGCTGACATTCGAAGAATCGCTCTCGTTCTTTGGAACAAAAGGCACGGTCATCGGAAACCCGGTACGGAAGGAATTTTTTGAGGTGCGGCCGAAACAGCGATCGGATGTTTTTTCGATCCTTATCTTTGGCGGATCACAGGGGGCCAGAGCGATAAACAATTCGATGACGGACGCTCTTGAGCACTTGAAAGGCCTCGCAGGAAGGCTCAAGATCGTGCATCAAACCGGGGAATCGGACCTGGATCAGATCCGCGAGTTCTACAGTCGAACGGAGTTCGCCGACAGTGACGTGCGGCCGTTTATTACGGATATGATGGCGGAGTTTGAGAAAGCCGATGTCGTTATCTGCCGGGCCGGAGCAACGACATGCGCAGAACTGGCCGCTGCGGGGAAAGCTTCCGTGATGATACCGCTGCCGACGGCGGCTGACGATCATCAGCGAAAGAACGCTGAATCATTCGTGGACGCAGGAGCTTCGCTGATGTTGGTGCAAAGTGAATTGAGTGGAGCATCGCTAGCGGCCGTTATACGCGAATTGATTGAAACGCCTAATGCGATCGACGCGATGGAACGGGCAGCGAAGAGGCTTGGCAAACCGGATGCTGCGGCATCGGCGGTTGACCTCATTTCAGAACTAGCGTATGGAAAGAAAGGTTAATGTTTAGACACGTAAAAAGAATTCATTTCATTGGGATCGGCGGCATCGGCATGAGCGGGATCGCGGAAGTGCTGGCCGATCTGGGCTTCACGGTGACCGGTTCTGATCTAAAGAGATCTTCGATGACGGAGCGTCTTGAAAAGAATCCAAACATCACCGTATTTGAAGGCCACGCGGCCGAGAATGTCGGAGATGCACAGGTTGTCGTTTATTCATCAGCGGTGAAGCCGGATAATCCCGAGGTCGTAGTTGCGAAGCAACAGGGAATACCCGTGATACCAAGGGCCGAAATGCTTGCGGAACTGATGGTGCTGAAACCCTATTCGGTAGCAGTGTCGGGGACGCATGGGAAGACTTCGACCACTTCAATGGTTGCGACGCTTTTGAAGCATGCCGGCATCAATCCTACTACCGTCGTCGGCGGTGTGGTCGATACGCTTGGTTCTAATGCCGAGATCGGCGATTCCGAATGGTTCGTGACCGAGGCGGATGAAAGCGACCGCTCCTTCCTTATGTTGTACCCAACGATCGCAGTGGTTACGAACATCGATAAGGAGCACATGGAATCGTACAAGGGCATGGATGATGTCGTTCAATGCTTTACGGATTTTGTGAACAAGGTTCCCTTTTTTGGGGCGGCGGTGATATGTCTTGACGACCCGAACGTTCAGCTTATAATCCCTTACATCAAACGTCGGCGTGTCACTTATGGGCTGACCGCGCAGGCGGATGTTTCAGCACACAACATTACGTTCAACACCTCTTTCGGTTCGCGATTCACAGTTTGGCGAGGGAGCGAAGTGCTTGGAGATCTTGATCTGCCGGTGCCGGGACTCCACAACGTGTACAACGCCCTCGCGGCGACCGTGGTCGCGATGGAACTGGAAATTCCGTTCGCCACCATCGCGGATGCATTTGTTGGATTTAAGAACGCCGACCGTCGGTTTCAATTCAAAGGCGAAGCCCGCGGCGTTACTGTCGTGGACGATTACGGCCATCATCCGACGGAGATTCTCGCGACGCTTTCAGCGGCGAAGAACAGCGCGGGAGGGCGGCGGACCGTTGTCGTGTTTCAGCCGCACCGTTTTTCGCGTACGCAGGAGTTGATGGATGAGTTCGCGCTGGCATTTAACAACGCCGATGTCCTCTACATTCTAGATATATATCCTGCAAGTGAGCAGCCGATTCCCGGCATCACCGCGGAGGTGCTGGCCGAAAACGTTAAGAAATACGGGCACAAAAACGTTCACTACATCGGTGAAATTTCGAAGGCGGCAGAACGTGTTGCACCGGACACGCGGGATGGCGACTTGTTGATAACGATGGGCGCGGGCAGCGTGACGGGTTTGTCCGACGAGATACTGGAACATTTGAAGCGTTAATATGGCGGCTAAAGCGAAAAAGAAAGCGACATCAAAAACGGTACCCGGACGGGCGGCGAAACCGGTTCGGCGGACGCCGCGCGGACCGCGAAAAGCGCGATCCTCCCGAAACCCGTCTACTGTCGAGCGTGCGATCCTGCCGGCATTTCTAAGCCTGTGCATCTTGATCTGTATAAGCGTGTTTGCATACCTCGGCTACGAAAAGGCCGCGGACTCCAACTTTTTCGAAGTGGCCGCGGTGGATGTTCGCGGCGTAGCCCGCGCATCGTCCGGGGAAATCGAAGAGATAGTCCGCTCTCAAGCTGAAAAGACTGGGGTATGGAATGCTGACCTGGTGGAAATGAAGATTCGCGTCGAAAAGATTCCATATGTTGAGACCGCGTCGGTCTCGAGGATATTGCCGAACGGGATCCGAGTCGTAGTGTTTGAACGAGAGCCTGCAGCGCGTGTTCGAGTCGGCGAGCAGGAGTTCTTGATGGATGGACACGGCGTGATGCTCGAGGCGGTTTCGGAACCTGAGCCGGAGCTGCCCTTCGTGATGCTCGGTTGGGACCAGGAACGATCCGAGGCGGCGGACACCGAAAATGCTGAGCGAATGAAAGCCTATCGTGCAATGCTTCACGAGTGGCGCGAGATCGGTGTTGCGGACCGCGTTCGGCAGGTCGACGTTTCGGACTTGCGGGAGCCGCGGGCCATCATTGAGGATTCGGGGCAGCCGGTATCCATCGCGGTCGGTCGCAGCAATTTTGGGGAAAACCTGAAAAACGGGATAAGAGCGATCGTTGGAAAAGGCGACACCTTTGGGGCGGTAAACTTGGTCGGCGGAAACATGCGTTTGGAGGCAAGGAAGGCCGCTGCCTCAGCCGAAGGGAAGTGAAAGATATGAAAGGAGAGATCCATGGAATCGGGCTTGATATCGGTACCAGCAAAGTGCGCTGCGTCATTGGCGAAGCGGGCGACGACGGCCGATTGAACATACTTGGGACGGGCCAGACCGATTCGCGCGGCTTGCGGCGGGGGATCGTTACCGGTGCAGAAGCGGTGTCGGCTGCGATAAAGAAGGCTGTTGGCGAAGCCGAGCGAATTAGCGGGCTGGAGGTCCACTCCGTGGTCGTGAATCTATCAGGTGAGCATTACCGCGGCGAGAATAAGAACGGCGTCGTAGCGGTTGCAGGTGTGGGGCGGGAGATCACGGAGGACGACGTTGAGCGAGCTATCGAATCTGCGAGCGCGATGCAGCTGCCCTCCGGATGGGAAATCTTTGACCGGCTCCCGCAGGAATTTATCATCGACGGGCAAGACGGGATCACTGAGCCGGTTGGAATGAGCGGATCGCGGCTTGAGTCTTTGGTCCATATTGTAACGGGACCAAGTGCGGGCCGACAGAATCTAGAAAAGGCGGTTCAGCGTTCAGGGCTGGAGGTTGAGCGGATGGTGCTGGAGCCGCTTGCCGCGGCCGAGAGCACACTTACGGATAATGATAAAGAATACGGCTGCGCTGTTGTGAACGTCGGCTCTGAGATCACAAGCTTGATGACGTTTGGGCGAGGAGCGGTTCAGCATACAGCCGTGTTCCCGTTTGGCGGCCTCCACTTTACGAAGGACATCGCGGTGGGCCTGCGGGTGTCGATGCAAGAGGCAAATTCGATTAAGCATCAGTTTGGGTGCGCTGCGTCGTTCCTCATGAACGACGACGAACGCAGCGAGACCATTGAGATAATGCCGGTCGGCCGCAGCGAGACGCGAGGGTTATCGAAAGAGATACTCTGCGACATTATGCAGCCGCGTGCGATCGAACTGCTGCAGCACATCGCCCATGAGATCAACGCCGCGCAAATGCAGATACCCAGCGGAATTGTTTTGACGGGCGGCGGAGCCATGATGCGTGGAATTGTCGAGATCGCCGAACAAGTCTTCGACGCACCGACAAGGCTCGGGACGTTGAGCGAAAGGCGTTTTGGCGGCCTGGCGAATCAGGTAAACGGGCCCGACTGGGCTGTGAGCTGCGGCCTTGCTTTGAGTTCGATGGATGTGCAGATGCGGGAGTATCGCTCGGGTGGGCGCTCGACCGGGCGTAAGGTTGCGGCATGGCTCGGGAATTTTCGCGAAAAATTTAAATAAATGTAACGTTGGGGCTGGATTTTTACCACAAATCGTTGTATGCTCATTCGCCAATGGCACAACATCTAGTTGTTGCAGAAAATCTCGTCTACAAACAATTTCTACATTCATTTAGTTGACATTTACCCCTAAAGGCGGGCTGGTTCAGAGAAAGGCAGGGTTGTAATAATGAACAATAGCGGAATTAAGATGTTTATCGATGAGCCTCCGATCACGGGTGCAAAGATCAAGGTCATCGGGGTCGGCGGCGGTGGCGGGAACGCGGTCAATAGAATGATCGAAGCCGGGATAAAAGGCGTCGAATTCATAGTCGCGAACACAGACCTTCAGGCGCTTAATGCTTCGAAGGCTCCGATGAAGATCCAGCTGGGCAGCCGGTCGACCCGCGGGCTGGGTGCCGGTTCAAATCCCGAAGTGGGCCGAGCTGCAGCGCTGGAGGATCACGAAAAGCTGCTTGACGTGCTTGAAGGTTCCGATATGGTCTTTGTAACTGCGGGACTTGGCGGTGGAACCGGCACGGGTGCGGCACCCGTCGTAGCGTCGCTCGCGATCGAACTCGGAGCTCTAACGGTTGCGGTCGTGACCAAGCCGTTCAAGGTAGAAGGTAAGAAACGCATGGCACAGGCAGATCAGGGGCTTGCAGAGCTTCGCGGATGCGTTGATACAATTATCACCATTCCGAACTCGAAGCTTCGGGATGTTGAGGAAAAGATAACGATTACCGACGCTTTTAGACGTGCCGACGATATTCTGCTGCAGGCGGTGCAGGGCATTACCGAACTGATCACCACGCCGGGACTGATCAACTCGGACTTTGCGGACGTAACGACCGTTATGCGCGGCAAGGGCGTTGCCCTTATGGGCATCGGTGAGGCCTCGGGTGAGAATGCAGCCTCAGGCGCGATGCGTGCGGCTTTAGACTACAAACTGCTCGAAGAGAATTCGATCACGGGAGCAAAGGCTGCGCTGATAAATATCACCGGTGGGCCTGACATGCCGCTGGGCGAGATCGAAGATGCGATCGGAATGATCGAAAGCGAGTCCGACGACAACGCAGACATCATCTGGGGCAGCGTCATTAAAGAGGACATGGGCGATACGATCCGCGTAACCGTTATTGCCACCGGTTTTGACACTGCGTTGCCGATGGCTGCACCGATACCGCATGAGATAGAGGTCCAAGCCGTCGCCAACGGCGGGGGAGGGGGTCCCATCTTTACGGTTCAAGCACCGCGGTCAGATGAAGACCTCGAGGTTCCTACTTTCATTCGGCGACAGGCTGACTAGTTTTCTTTCCTCACTCTTTACTCCGGCTCCGGTGGATCGCATCACCGGGGCTTTTTTTGACATCCAGCGGCTACCAATTGTTATAAGATAAAAGAATGGATTCCAAACCCGTGATCGGGATCACGATCGGTGACGCCGCCGGCATCGGACCGGAGATATCTCTAAAGGCGATAGATGACGAGATCTGCAAGGTCTGCCGGCCGGTTCTGATCGGGGATATCGCATTTCTGAGAAAAGCAGCGGCGTTATTCGCTCCGCACCTTGATATCGTGGAACATGGAGTCGAGCGGGCCGAGAGCAGCGTCGAGGTTTATGCGGTGAACAATCTCGCGGCTGATCTGAGGTATGGCGTCGAGTCGAAAGAGGCAGGCAAAGCGGCAGGCGAGTATATCGAAACGGCGGTGCGATTATGGAAGGGCGGGGTGATCGATGCGATCGCGACGGCGCCGATCAACAAACACTCGCTTTCGTTAGGGGGCTACGAACACCCGGGACATACGGAATTCCTCGCCGCACTGACGGATACTAAATCGTTTGCCATGAGCTTTTTTGCTGACGATCTGCGGGTCGTGCTGCTTTCGACCCACTTGCCGCTGCGTCAGGCGATCGATAAGGTCACCACAACTGCATTGGTCGATCTGATCGCGTTTACTAATGAAAACCTGGGGCGGCTCTTGAACAAGAAACCGAAGATCGCGGTGGCCGGCTTGAACCCGCACGCGTCGGAAAACGGGATGTTCGGCACAGAAGAGGCAGAACATATCGAACCTGCTTTAAAGATCTCGCGCGACGAGCATCAGATCGACGTTCATGGGCCATTCTCGCCAGATACAATTTTCGTTCGCGGCTATCGCGGTGAATTTGACGCGGTTATCGCGTGTTTTCATGATCAAGCGACCATTGCCGTTAAGTCGCTATCGTTCGGTTCTGGGGTCAACGTGACGCTGGGGCTGCCGCTCGTGAGGACTTCGGTCGATCATGGAACTGCATTCGACATTGCCGGCCGTGGCATTGCGGACGAATCGAGTATGCGAGCCGCAATAAAGCTGGCTGCGCAGCTTTCATCTTCTCAGGCGTTGCTTGTAAGCTCGCAAAGCAGCGAAACAAAGGGCTAGGACTGCTAAGCCTATCAAATCCTTGACTATTCCTATCCCTAAGTGATAGTTTTCAAACGTTCTATCCTTGTTTTCATTTACATAAAGGAGTAATTCTGGTGAGCAAACGAAAGCTTCTCTTGGCCGATGATTCGATCACGATCCAAAAGGTCGTAAACCTAACTTTTGCCGACGAAGGAATCGACGTCATTACCGCGGGTGACGGCGACATTGCTTACGAGAAGATCACCTCAGAGC